>JASFPP010000078.1:0-15910 GCA_050115915.1 Candidatus Aminicenantota bacterium | reverse complement strand
GTCGCTCAATTCTGTCAAAGGGCCTATCTGATGGAAAGCGGAGAATTGAAACTTTTGCCCTCCCCTTGACGTTTTACATACGTTGAGAGCGAATTCCTGTGTAGAGCGTATAACGCAAAGCACTCAAAGCAAAAAACGAGAATGGAATACAGAACGTTTAACGTTTCGTGAATATTTATTTTTGTGTCCAAATATGGTATAAGGAAAGGACAATGAAAAGAATAATATATGTGTTGATTTTCCTGTGTTTACCCCTGATTCTGGCCGGACAGGAGATGGTCGAGAGGATCGAGATTGAGGGGAACGATCGTGTGACCCGGGAGACCATCCTCTACTATCTTTCCTCACAGGAGGGGGACTATTTCAGCTTGGAGCTTCTGCAGCGAGACTTTAAAGTCCTCTGGTCGACCGGATTTTTTGCAGATATAAAGATCGAACAGTTTCCCGGGCAGCAAGGGAAAGTCATCAAGATCGTGGTCGAAGAGAATCCCGTGATACGGGAAATCATTTATAAAACAGGAAAAAAGCTCAAGGAAGACGATATCGTCAACAAACTGAAAGAGAAGAATGAGTATTTGCTTCCGTATTCCTACTACAGTCCGAACAAAGTACAGCAGATAAAAAAGACGATCGAGGAGTTACTAGCAGAAAAAGGATTGACTGCCGGAAAAGTAGAGGCTCAAGTGAATCCCAGGGGAAAGAATGAACTGGAGGTTGTGTTCGACATCGATGAGGGCCCTAAGATCAGGGTGGGAGATATCGTTTTTGAGGGATCTCCCAAATTGCTGGATAGCACGCTGAAGGGGGCATTCAAAGAGAATAAACCACACGGTCTAATCACCTGGATCATGGGGAAAGATACCTACAAGCAGAATAAAATGACCGAAGACCTCGCCAATCTGAAAAAAGTGTACCAAGAACACGGCTATATGGAAGCTGTGATCGGGGAACCCCGCATCGAAGAGTATGAACGAAGAACCGTGTTGTTCAAGAAACAGAAAATGAAAAGGATCATCGTTCCGGTCGACGCCGGGTACAGATACTCGGTCGGAGAAGTCAAAATCGAGGGGAACCAGGTCTTTAACGCAGACTATCTGCGGTCGCTCATCAAGTATAAAGAGAAGGACATCTACAGCACAAAAGTGCGCGAAGATGCCGTGAAGGAAATCGGAGAGCTCTACCAAAATTTTGGCCATCTTTATGCCCAGATCCGGCCGGTTGAGAGTCTCGATCCCAAGAACAAAAAAGTGAATGTCACTTACAATATCTATGAAGGCGAGGTCGCCTTCCTCCATCGTCTCAACATCATGGGAAATACCTATACCAAAGACAAGGTCATACGAAGAGAGATGATGCTCAGAGAAGGAGATGCGTTTAGTTTTGCTCTATTCAAGGACAGCCTTCTGCGCATGAACCAGTTGGGTCTGGTCGAGCTGGATGGCGAGCCAGACATTCAACCCAACCCGGAAGATCCGACTCAGATCAATGTCAATCTCAGAGTCACGGAGCTCCAGAGAAACAATATCCAGTTTACTGCCGGCTACAGCGGCTACCAGGGTGCCTTTGTCGCCATTAGCTATGGGACCGTAAATTTTCTCGGGGCTGGCGAAAAGCTCGATATAATGTTCCAGTACGGGAAGAGAATCAGAAACTATATGTTTGGTTTCACAGAACCCTATATCTTTGACAGGCCCATGTCCGTGGGATTCAACATCTATAACAGGTGGATGGTCTATCCCTACCTCTACGACCGGAAGGGAAAAGGGATCGATTTGACGTTCGGTGCCCGTGTTCGAGGCTACTGGAGAAGCAGTATCACCTATGGTTATGAATATGTGGACATCGCACCACCCAGCGAGACCTATGAGGAGGGTGATCCCTATTATAATCCCTATTATGGTGGCTACGGAGGTTATGGCGGTTACGGCATGTACGGCGGCGGCTATGGTATGTACGGCGGGTATCCCTATTATGGCGGCTACGGGAAGTACACCATAAGCAGCATCTATCCGACCTTATACAGGAATACAGTCGACAGTCCTTTAACACCATCGAGAGGATCTCTCTATCTCATCGGGTTTAAATTCACCGGTTCGTTTTTAGGGGGAGATATCGATCTGATCAAACCCAGGCTCGAATTGTCGCGGTTTATCCCCACTTTTATGAACCATTCCATCGGTGCACACGTGGAGCTCCAGTATGTCCATCCTATGCATGGATCGTCTGTTCCGTTCTGGGAAAGGTTCTACCTCGGAGGCGAAAGGTCGATCAGGGGATATGAGATCTATTCCATCGGTCCGAGGACTGTATCGGGGCAGAATATCGGTGGAGAAAAATCGCTAGTCTTCAACCTGGAATACATCATGCCCGTAGGTGGCCCGCTGTATGCAATTCTCTTCTTCGATGCAGGGAATGCCTATGCCAGGAACAAGAATATTAGCTTTAACAACCTGTACACCTCTGCAGGTTTGGAAGCCAGGATATTTGTCCCTGCGCTCAGGGTTCCGTTTCGACTGATATTTGCATATAATAACCGATTGACACCGCAAAACCGTAACCGTTTTAATTTCCGCTTTGCGATCGGTACGACATTTTGACAAAAAACTAACACGAATTCTCATTAGGAGGCAAAAGATGAGTCTGAGGAGCACAGGAAAGATTGTATTGGTTCCCCTTGTTTTAGCAATTTTAGTCACTTTTGGGTACTCCCAGCAAGCGATCAAGGTCGGAGTCGTCAACTCACAAGACGTCCTCGAAAGGTCCGCTGAAGGGAAGAGAGTCATGGCGCAGATCCAGGATAAAGACAAGCAGAATAACGCTCGATTGAACGCTCTGGATGATGAGATCCGCAACCTGGAAACACGGATCAACACCCAGAGATTGACTCTGACTCAGGAAGCCATGTTGCAGCTAAGCTCTGATCTGGACAAAAAGAGGACGGATAGAAAACGTTTGGCCGAGGATTCCCTTAGAGAGATGCAGGAGTTTACCGGCAAGCTCTTCCAGAGAATCCAGAATGAGCTTTTGCCCATAATTGAGCAGTTGGGTAAAGAGAAGAATCTGGATATTATTTTTGATCTCGCTAGGAGCGGAGCGATCTATTTTAATCCCGCAATCGATATTACCCAGGATGTCATCGCAAGGTACGATGCCTCAAAAGCCTCAAGATAATAGGGCTGAACTCGATATCCAACGCATCCTGAGGATGCTTCCCCATCGTTATCCCTTTTTATTGATCGACAGAGTACTGGAGTATGAAGCGAAAAAGTCTCTTGTCGCGATAAAGAATGTCACTGTCAATGAGCCTTTTTTTCAGGGGCATTTTCCTCATCTGAAAGTCATGCCTGGTGTGCTGCTGATCGAAGCCGTCGCTCAGGCAGGTGGTGTTTTAGTCTACCTATCCATCCCTGAGCCCGAGAAAAAGATCTCCTTCCTGAGCAAGGTCGATAAAGTGAAGTTCAGAAAACCAGTGGTCCCCGGCGATCAGGTACGGCTGGAAGTCGAAATGCTGAAGATGAAGTCAAGGTTTTGTAATGTCAGGGGAAAGGCCTTCGTTGATGGTGAGGTCGTAATCGAGGGTGAGGTCATGGCTTCCTTGCTTGACATCGAGGATATGAATGCGCAAGGATGAAACCTATGTGCATCCTACAGCCTTAGTCTCTTCCAAAGCCCATTTGGATAGCAGCGTATGGGTCGGACCCGGTTCTGTAATTGGCGAAAAAGTCACCATAGGAAAGAACACCCGGATCGATGCCCATGTCTACATAGATGGAAACACCACAATCGGATCAGGATGCCGCTTCTGGCCTTTCGTATGCGTGGGCACTGAACCACAAGACCTGGTCGATGATGCCCAGGATACATCTGTCAAGATCGGGGACAAGAATATTTTTCGGGAATTCATAACGATAAATAGGGGAACAGCGAAAGGTGGGGGGATAACTTCTATCGGGAGCGACAACTATTTTATGGCCTACGCACACGTTGCTCACGATTGTGTTGTCGGCAACGGAACGGTCTTTATGCATGGGGCCACCTTGGGGGGACATGTAAGTGTGGATGATTTTGCTACGGTGGGTGCAATGGGCGGTGTGCATCAATTCTGTCGTATCGGCAAATATGCCTTTATCGGTGGAAAATCCACCCTCACCCAAGATGTTGTTCCCTTTTGCCGGGTTGCTGGAGAGCGGCCGACACAGCTCTATGGATTGAATGCCATCGGACTCCGCAGAAGAGGATTTACGCGAGATAGGATCAAGGTACTTAAAGGGATATTTAAGATCATTTTTTATTCTGATCTTAACACCAGCCAAGCCCTCTCCAGAATAGAGGAAGAATTCCCTCCAGATGAAGACCGGGATGAAATTCTAACCTTTATCCGCTCCTCAAAGCGGGGATTCGTGAAAAAGCCAGGAGATCGATGGGACGCCGAATCGGAATAATCGCATCTTCTGGCGAGATCCCATCCCTTATCCAGAAAAAAGCCCAAGACGAGGGATACACATGTGTCGTTGCTTCGATAGAGGGACAAGCGGAAAGAACCAGCGGAGCAGACTCAGGGTTTACCCAATGGTTTCATTTGTGGGATATCGAAGGCGTGATTTCTTACTTTAAATCCAAGGGCGTTTCTGAGGTCCTCTTCGCAGGAAAGGTCGACCCGAGAGTTATTTATGATGCACGATTTAACCCGACTGCACTCCGTATCCTGAATTCAGGGGTTGATAAAAAGCCGGTGTCCATTATTGGAAAGGTGATCTTTTTGTTCGAGGAACAGGGCCTGTCCGTTATCGATCCCACGCCTTTTTTTGCGCCTTTTTTCTGTGAGAAAGGAGTCATCACAGAAACGCAGCCATCAGAAGCTATAGAATCGGACATTGCTTTCGGCTGGGATATTGCGCGGAGTATTGCTGATCTGGATATCGGCCAGACCGTCATCGTCAAATCGCGAGCGATCGTTGCGATCGAGGGCATGGAAGGCACGGATCAAACCATAAGAAGAGGAGGCCTTCTTGCTGGCGTGGGGACAACTGTGGTGAAAGTGAGCCGGAGCGATCAGGATCCCCGGATCGATCTCCCCGCGCTGGGTTTGACAACGGTTCAGAGCCTTGTGGAAGCACAGAGTTCTGCCCTCTGTTTCGAAGCGGACACGATGCCCTTTTTCCAGCAACATGATGCGGTGTCTCTTGCAGATGCCCACAACATCACAATTATCGCAAGATAATCCCTTCCAGTGGAAATAGAATTAGAGGAGATGTTTTTGTGCCTTCATGTCACACAATCCATCTCCTCTGATTCTATAATTCCGATAACTGATCTATACAGAATATTCTCAATTTGTTATGCTCTTTTTGCAGTTGAATTTAGCTTTGAATATCCAGAAAAATAGGTATAATATCTCTCTGGAGTGCAGCTCATGGATAAAGTGAAAGTTGGCATCATTGGAGTCGGATACTTGGGGACACAGCATGCGAGGATTTTATCCTACCTCGAAGAAGCAGAACTGAAAGGTGTGGCAGATATCGACTTTAAAAAGGCGATGCAGATCGGGAATCGCCATGGTGTTCAGTATTATGAAAATTTTGAAGACATGCTCGATGAGATCGACGCTGGCATCGTTGCAACTCCCACATCAGAACATTTTTCAGTCTCCATGGAGCTATTGAATAAAGGGAAATCCGTCCTGGTGGAAAAGCCCATCACAGAGACGATCGAACAGGCGGAAAAGCTCGTCGCTTTTGCCAAAAAAAATGGGGCGATCCTGCAGGTCGGCCATCTCGAGAGGTTTAATCCGGCTGTCGAAGCGATCGAAGACATGATCACAGAGCCGAGGTTTATCGAAGTTCAGAGGTTGGGATCCTTTTCCGCCCGTTCGTTGGATATCGATGTTGTGCTTGACCTGATGATTCATGACCTGGATATCATCATGTCGCTCATTAAGGATGAGGTTAAGGTCATCAAATCTTCCGGGATCCATGTCCTATCCGATAAGATCGATATCGCTAATGCCCGGCTTGAATTTGGATCGGGATGTGTGGCCACTCTCACAGCCAGCCGTGTTCATCAGGGAAAGGTAAGGAAGCTCAGAATTTTTGAGCCCACATCCTACTATTCCATCGATTATATCGACCAGGAAGTCAAGGCCTTCCCTTTAAACGGTCGCCAGACAGACATCAGAACTTTAAAGATTAAAAAAGAAGAGCCCCTCAAAAAAGAACTACAGAATTTTTTCCGGTGTATTCGTGATAGAAAAGAAAGAAAAGTCAGCGGCGAGGAAGGGCTGCGTGCGCTCAAGCTGGCTTACAGTGTTCTCGAGGAAGCCTCTACCTAATCCTAACGCAATCCCTACTTTATCATTTTGATGAGTGTGCCTCTAGAGGGTGTGTCGCTGAGTTCCATCCCGTTCATGATCGCGAACCTGGGTAATAGATCTCCCTTTATTCCTGCTCCGAGCAAGATTTTCTCAAGCGTCTGCCGCCCGTTCGACTTGTGGAGTTTGATCCGTTTGGGTTGACGATTGAGGTATGCTCTATTCGTTAGTCTTTGGAATGAATTGATGATTCTGTCGAACTGGTTGTCATAGCTGTTGAATTTTGAGATCGTTGAAAGCGCTGTAAAGGTGTAAATGTGAGATCCGTACTTGATATAGGAGAGAAGGACTCTCAGGTCGGGATTATCCTCGGGGTAATAATTGAATAGCTGCTGGTAGGCACTCATGCCGTTGATCCGACGGTTCTGGTCACTGAGAAATTCCAAATTCTCGACATCCGCAGTCATTTTTCGCGCGTAGTTGCGAAGGTCCTCTGAGCTCTGTTCGGCTTTGAGGATAACAGCGGCCTCTCCGTTTTCAGAACCCATTATGACCTGAATTGGCATATTTTGAAGCTGCCAGCCTTGAGGGAATCCGAAGGAAAAGCGCATCTCAGGATGATAGAAGGTGTTCTTTTCCACAAAGCCCTGGCGAGGATCGTCGCCATACACCATGTTCTCGATGCTGTTCAGGTAGAGTGTGGGTTTAACTTGGAGTTTGCGGTCTGCTTCGATCAGCATGTCTTTTGTGTTTTGGATGCGCTCGCTCGTGAGTGGGTGAGTGGAGAGAAATCCTGGAATGGAATGCCGGCCTGAGAGGTCTCCCATTTTCTCGAGCGATTCAAAAAATCCGATCATCCCTTCTGGGTTATACCCCCCCCTCCGGGAGTATTCGACACCCAGCTGGTCCGCCTGCCTCTCATCATCCCTGCTGTATTTGAGGAAAAGGAGCTGCATCCCCACACCGGCAATCCCCGCAAGATCGGAGACAGTTTTATTCAAGGCGGCTCCCACGGCGAGCCCCAGTCCGAAGAGAGTTTGCTCGCTCATCCTTTTGATGCTGTGACGGGCATTGACGTGACCGAGCTCGTGGCCCAGGACGACTGCCAATTCTGCTTCGGATTTCATAAGGGCCAGGATACCACGCGTCACATAAACATATCCGCCTGGGACAGCAAATGCATTCACGACCGGCGAATCGAGCACAGCGAAATTGTACTCGAGATGAGACCTGTGTGTATGGGGTGCCAGTGATGCCCCGACTCTACTTATATAGTCATTCAAGGCAGGATCATTGTAGAATCCGTATTGCATCCGGATCTGTGAGTCGACCTGTTTGCCCATTGCAATCTCATCTTGCTCTGAGTATAAACTCAGCTCCCGCTTCCCTGTGACAGGATTCACCGCGCACGAACTGGAAAATCCCAGCACAAAAAGAAGAATAAAAATCCAATATTTTTTCAATAACATGATTTGATCCTTTTTTGGAGCACTCCCGCGCCATATCCTCAATTTAATGATGAGGCATACCGGTTAGTGAGTGATCCAGGATATATTTTACAAGAATAGAGCGAAACCTATTCCATGGCGAACAGACTATCTTCCAGTCCGGAATTGAACTTGACCTCAGTGATGGTCATAGTCATGAATTCTTCGCCATCCTGATAAGAGACCAATGTGTGTGCTATCATGATTCCATCGACCTTCTTGTAGTCTGAAAAGAAGGTTTCCGCTTCGACTTCTACACCCATATTGTTGAGAGTCTTTCCTTTGCCCTTGAAAGCGAGGTAGGTGTCCGGATCGATATGAATGGTCGATGTATAACCGTCGGCATAGGCCTGTTCCAGAACAAGATACTCCTTGCCTTCGATATTTTCCTTTCCTTTGTAGGTAAAGGTGATCCCCATCTTTTTAGGGTTAAGATAGACGGAATTACCGAGGGATTCCCTCTTCATGTATTCCGCTGCTTCTGAGGGCATCTCTTCAGTTATCCCGGATTGAGGATTGACAGCCCAAGCGATCTCTCCGTCGCATGCTTGAGTGATCAACATTCCCATAACTTCAATGTCGATACGGGATTTGTTGGGCTCTTTTTGAAAGACGGTGATCGCTGCGCTTAAACCCATTTGTGTCAAATCCATCGCCCCTGAGATCGTTGTGTCCTTGATTTTCTCGAGAGCTTCCCTTCCACCCATGGCCTCGATCATCTTTTCCAGGATGTCGTCCGCCGATTGGCTCTGGGCTTGGGTCGTGAAAAATCCGATAAAGAATAAGCTTAAAACACACAATAAGGTTGCTCTTTTCATTAATGCCTCCTTTTTCGTTAGATTTTAGCTGGATAGACGCCGGGAGTAAAGAAAAAATATTTCGTTTCATGCAATACGAAAGGCTGGGATAAAGATTACTTACTCGGATGGAAGGAAACGAATGAAGGCAGAAGTATTAATGGAGAAGGGCAGATCTTCTCCTGTTATGGATCGTCGGCCGTGAGATGCGCAGGATCTCTGCCGCCTCCGAAACATTGTTATCCGTCAGGTTCAGAACGTATCCGATATAATCGCTCTTAAGATCTTCGAGTGTAGGCAGCTTGACGCGATAGTTTGCGTCGTTGTTGAAAACGAGATAGAAATAGAGATACTTAGGCATTAGCTTACGCATTTACCCCCCTATTCCCATGGTTTCTCCGGAGCCTAGTTTATTCATTGGACGCTGTTGATCATTCTGATGTTGTTGGCGACGACATAGGACATCGCAAAATTTGCAGCCACGCTGAGCACCCACGCCAGCGGTTTGTTTTTTTTGTAGAGTTTATTAAGGATGTAGATATCCAGTGCGGCGACTCCAAGCTTGACAGCCGTAAAGATATAGATATTCTTCGCGATCGGCTGCATCGCAGGATTCTTTTCTGCAAGCTCCTTGTGCTTGAGGGCTTTGATTGTGGTGAGGTAATCTGCAACATTTAACGCTGTCAGGGTAATGAGGGACGATGTATAGAGTGAATTCTGGATTTGAGATATTCTGGGAGGAGCTTGAATGGGTTGTTCCCGAGCGGGAGCGGTGACCGCTTCAGATAATACGAACGGTTGAGGTTCAAATGGCTCAGTCCCGTTCAAAGCCATTTGAGAAAGATCCAACTGTCCGATCGCAAAAGAATGGGCCGGGATCAACTCCAAGGATAACTCGAGTTTATCCTCCCCGGAATTATTTTCGGTTCCCGTAGAATTCCGGGCCGTTTCCGTTGCTAGTCCTGCGACCGTAAAGATCAACAGCGAACAGATTGTTAGGGGGATTACACAAAAACGAGGTCTGCACACTTCCTTCTTTTTCACGGCATCTCTCCTTAACCAAAGCTATTCAATAAGCAAAAAAGATGCCACTCAAGGAAATGCTAATTAAATTATTGATTCTAAAGAGATTGGATTGTCTTTGAGGATATTCTGTCTTCGAAATGAAGTGTTAAAAAATTGAACACAATTTTAAGAGTAGTCTTCTAAAGCACAGAAAATAAATGGTTTACATTGATTTTACTGAAAGTGTTTAAATATTGGTCATCTAAGGGGGAGAGCTAGTGAGTGATGTTGTACTTTTTCAGCTTATTGTAGAGTGTCGTCCTTGAAATATTGAGGATTTTCGCCGTTTTTTTCATGTTGTTGTTCACGAGGTCGAGCAGGTAGATAATATACTCTTTTTCAAGTTCATCCAGAGTGGACAGGTGTTCTCTGCGGATGAAAGGAAGCTTTGCGGATGGTGGTGCCGATTCTTGAAGGTACTCGGGCAGATCATTGATATCGATAAAGTGGGATTTGGCGAGTATGGCTGCACGTTCCAGGACATTTTCCAGCTCACGGACATTCCCTGGCCACTCATATTTCTGGAATAGCTTCTGAACGTGTTGGGAGACTCCTTTGAGATCCTTATCGAATTTCTTGCTGAAGATATCGAGGAAATGCCTCATCAATATGGGGATGTCTTCCGACCTCTCTCTCAGGGGGGGGAGATGGATCTCCACTTTGTTCAACCGGTGGAAGAGATCTTCACGGAAGGTTCTCTTTTTTATCCCATCCCGCAGGTTACGGCTGGTGGCAGCGATCACCTTGACATCGACCTTTCGAGTTTCATTCGAGCCTAGCGGCCTGAACTCGTGTTGCTCTAAAACCCGAAGGAGTTTGGCTTGTATCGAGAGGGGTATCTCTCCGATCTCATCCAGGAAAATGATACCCTCATTGGCTTCATCGAATAGTCCTTTTTTGTTCTTGTCAGCGCCTGTGAACGCCCCTTTGACATAGCCGAAAAGTTCTGATTCGAATAGGTTTTCGGGAATAGAGACGCAATCGCAGATCACAAGCTTAGGGTCGTTAGGGGAGTTAATATCATGAATAGCCCGGGCCACCATCTCTTTACCGGTTCCCGTTTCTCCCGTTATCAGAATACTCGTGAAGTATTTGGCGACTTTATCGATGAGAGCAAAAATTTCGAGCATGTAGGGGCTCTTTCCAATGATGTTGTGGAAAAAATATTTTTTCTCCAGCTTCTTTTCGAGGAGAAAAGTTTCCCGTCTGAGGGTTCGTTTCTGGATGATCTCTGAAAATACTTCTTCAAGGGTTTCTCTGTCCAAAGGTTTTTTCAGATAGGTCGTTGCCCCCTGATTGATCAGGCTGACAACCTTTTCGGCATGCAGAGGCTTTCCGATGACAATAACATCGAGCAGGGGATCGAATTGTTTGAAACGGCCGATCAGTTTTCGTACTTGAGCTTCATCCTTGTCCAGATCGATCATAAGAGCATGAATATTGTTCTTCTGTACGACAGTGAAAATATCTTTATCAGGTGGCGCAAAGTATAATCCGAGGTCACTTCCCAGAGAGGATTGATTGATGGCTTCATAGGGGGATGTGTCTTCATCCAGTACAAGCAGATTCAGGACTGCGGCCGTATCTCCAGAAGGTATGTTCATTTATGATCTCTTTGCCACGCTTTTTTCTTAAAGACGGATTTCATTATAATATCTAAGCATTAATATTACAAATTTGACTTATTCTTCGCCCCTATCGCCGGGCCGGCGTCTTAAGAACTGAATGTGAATCCTGTCCTGGCTTTCTTCCTCGATACGAGCGATCTCATGTTTGGTGTGGGCAAGATAATGGATGTGGGCCTGTAGATAGGTCAATCCCAAATCACTCAGGAATGCAAGCCAGTCTCCATGGGCCGTTTCGTCCATGAGCTCAGGAGTTTCCTCGACAAGCGTGATGCGCCTCCGTGAAGATAATCGACTTTCCCGTGGAGACCTTCTTTTCGCGTAGAGATTCACGCCGTCGTATATTTCGAGATAGTTCATGTGGGGTTGCCAGCGTGCCGCCCAACGGTAATAGCGGTCGTAGAATTTTTTGTTCGATGCATGGATACTTTTATTTGCTTTGAATGCATCGATGATCGAAGATTTGACATCTTCGCCCGCCTTCTTCCAGTCTTTAAAAATGGGAAGTGTGACACTCCTGAAATAGGCAAACCATCCGCGGGGGATCCAGTAGTCACGGAAGAGGTAGGGGGAATAATTGGAGAACTGCTGGACCCATTCGTGAGATGGGTAGCCGTGGAGGTTGAGATAGATATCGGGCAGCCATTTTGTCCAGAGTTTTTTCCGGACTTTGGCTTCTGGAAGCAGGGGTTTGGAAGCATTGACCTGGTATCCAACATCGATTCCCAGTGATGTGTAACGCCCGGCATGAAGACTGTGGTGGGGTGTGATCTTTTGGAGTTCATAGGCGAGGGCGGCGCCGTCCGGATTCTCCAAGGGGTGGAGAGCAAAATTTATCTTTTTGAGGTAGTCTTGGTAGTCGGGATTTGTAGCCAGGAGTTCTGCAAACTTGAGGATGTAGTTCGTCGCAGAGACTTCATTGGCATGCTGTCGGCCGCTGAGATAGAGAGTGGGCTTGAATGTAATCAACCTGGGATGAGAGACATATTTTTCGAGAGGCATATAAACTTCCAGCACGGGGATTTTTCGCTTCTCATAAGATTCTCCCGCAAAATAAGCCTTGATCGTTTTATGCCTGGAGAGATGGGATACAATGTCGAGACACATTTCTGGAGAGATGATTTTATCGGTGGGGACAAGAGTCTCTGCGGAGGATTGTTCTGGACTTGATAGGATAGGAATGATCTTTGCGGGTGTTACAGAAATGGATTCCTCCTTGACAAGCTCTTTGTGTTTGATCCTACACGTCAGGGCGTTCACTCCGGAGAATTGTATGGTGGAGCTCAGTAGATCCTTTTCCAGTGATTTTCTGTATGAATGGATGATGTTGATGATGTCGAGGTAATCAGACTCTTTTTCTGTTTCGAAGGAGATAAGAATATTTGCGATCGTTTCGCTCTTCCCATCGTATATCAGCTCAGGGATCCGCAGCTTTTTTATCTTGAGCTCTGGAAAAGTCAGATTTTTTGTGTGTTCTCTTTTCCCCCGCTCTTTCCATTGGAGAACGATCTGAGGAATTTTAGCTTGCCATCCATCGAATTGGATTTTGACCTTTCCAGGTCCTCCTTCAGTGGAGGGATGGATAAGAGGTAGAATGTTTCCAGGCGCTGAGTACCGGGATGTGTCCTCTTCCGCCTCCTTTACATCCAGCTCGACGTCGGTGATACCCCGAAGAAAATCCAGCGTATCAAAATAGATCTCATCATGGATCGCCTCAAGGCTGCTGATGATCTCCTGGTCGAGACCCAGGAGATAATCCGGCTCACTGAACCACATCTCTACGAGAAGTCTCTTGAAATATGGCTGCTTTTTAAATGTAGGGCGATCTCCTGTCTTCTCCAGGATGTAGGAATGGATTTCAGGGAGGATCTCCTCTTGATAGTAATCCCAGAAGTGTTCGAGATCACCTTTTAATGGCGTATCGAGGATGAGTCGTTTTCCCTGCTCGATCTTTAAACATCCAGTCGTTCGCCTGACAGTTCCCCACTCAGGTAGTACATTTAGGTACGAACATTCGATAATATTGGGAGAAAAATTGTCTTTGAAAAGGAGTTCTTCTCCCTTTCCGTAAGCGAGGATTTCATATATGGGATATCCTCCCTCTTTTTTCTCGAATGAGATATTTTCGAGGGGGATTTCTGTCTCCAAGGCGATGATTTCATCCACGGGATAGAGTTCCTGAAGCCATCTATAGGGTTCGGCATAAAACCTTTTGAGCTTGCTGAAGTCGTCTTTTTCTTCGGAAAAGCGGATCGTGATCCGGTCGACTGTCTTGTCTTTGAGTTTCGGGATCACCTTTTCTGTTAGCCAGAAGAATCCTTGTTTATAGGAGGATAGGACATCGACTTCGAAACCAGAGACACCGTTTTTTTTGAGAATACCTACGATATTTTGTTTTAGCTGTCGCCTGACTTCCGGTGACTCGCTAACTCTCAAGTGGATCTTGACCGATTCTGTCGAATGGGATAACGAAGGAGCCTTTTGCTTTATCTTGTTGAGAGCTTCTTTGCCTTCCCAGGGAAACTGCTTTTCTTTGGAGAACACATTTTTGCTATCCCTGAGATTGAAGGCTTCGAGCTCGATCGAATCGGCAGAGAGAGTCTCCTTGAAGGAATTCTCCAGTGCCGATTCGAATTTTTTATTTTCCTGGTGGAGATAGAGCTTCGCTCGAAAATACTCGATATCTTTGTCTTTGATGGTCTTAAAAAACTCCGAATCCAACTGATATCTGAAATAGGCTTCGGCACTCCCGTGTTTTCCTGTGAGGAACTCTTCGACCGTTCCCGGAATCTCGTGGATTTCTGAGTGTCCCTCTCCGTATTTGTCGAGGTAGGGATATGTTCGACTCAGATAGGTGAGGATTTTTTCAATTCCTTCCCTGTCGTTGCCCGCGATCACGAGGGCATTTGATGGATTGAATGCTCTGGGGACGATCGTTGCCATTCCATGACCAGGCGGGAGTGAAGGAGGCTTGAGTTTTCCAGTCTTGATGAGTGACTGGTGGAGTTTATTCGTCGTGCCGATAAGGATCGGAGAAACAAGCTTTTTCTCATCTGCGATCTCTTCATCCAGATAGCAAATTGGAAAGGAGCCTCCGGCGGTCAACAGGACCATTCGTGAGGCCAGTGTATTGACCCCCTCTACCGTTATATCCTGAGGGATAATGATCTTACTATCGATCTTGTCCTGGATTTTATCGCCGTTTGTGTCAGAGTAAAATCCTTCCGTTCGAAAAATTCCGAGCAAGTCAAAGTCCTTCCCGGTGATCTTCGGCCTGGATACGGGTTTGTATGATGGTGTAAGCAAACGTTTCGGGTAACCGACGCGGTGAAGGAGGAACGCTGAAGGTTGAGATCCAGTCTGGAGTTTAAAACAGATCTGGGCGCAACCAGGATAACTCAGGAAGTGCGTGCGGACGCCCTTTTGATGGTGGGTCTTCAGCTCCTTGAGGGCTTCAAGAGCCCGTTCTTGTTGAACCCTGTCGGGGAAATCGATCCTCACGTGCATTTTTTTAATCTCACCGGCATTGAATCTCAGTCGATTGAGAGATTCATGGGGAGAATTTGTGGGCGGGAATTCATAGAGAACTTTGAGAATGAGAGCCCTGTCATAGATGACTCCTGCATCTTTGAAGAACTTGGCCAGGTCCTCTTCGAGTGAGTGATAGGTGGCCCCCTCTTCTCTTCCCCATATATCCCATAAATAGGGCCAACGGAGGAAGAAAGCGCGGCCGGTCCGCAGAAGGCTTTCCGGCGAGCCGCCAGCGACCGCAATCCCGGTTTGATCGCCGTCTCTGAACACAGTTACAAGTCCTTGATATTCGGAAAGAGAAGAGGTGCCTATTAATCCCCGGTTCTCCAATTGTTTGGCCCAATCTGTGCGTCTCCCAACCAGAACAGGAAATCTCAAAGCCTTTTTTCCCTGCATCTCAGATTCTTTTTTGACCAGGGATAGGTCAACCACAAGACTATCAAGGTTCACACGAGCAGCGAGATCGGAAGCGAGAGCAAGTTCATATGGATTTGGGTTATCCGGAATGATTATGCAAAGTGATATTTGATCGGCATACGAGTCATTATCGGTGTCCTTGATCCCCTTTCCTGTAAGAAAAATTTGGGAGAGGCTGTCGATGTTTTCACCCCAGACGTTGAAAGCAACAACAGCTAAAGCAAAAGCTAGCAGAAGAAACCTTCTCATTTTTGCTCCTTTGTGTTGGAGGATTATTAAATCAATTCTGTTAATAAAGAAAAACCATGTCAACATTTTTTTCAGAGATAGATCAAGTTTCCAAATCTGTGATGTCTAGAATCTTAAAAAATGTTAATGAGTGATCAGATTATATGATGGAGAAAACCGTTTGAGGATTGAGCGGCCATGGTTCCTTGGCCGAAGGGAAAGGAGAGTGAAATCCGAAACCGAGCCTGTTTTTCCTCGGTGGGGAAAAATAGGCGTGTTTTCGAACCATATAATCCGATCTCCCGTAATAGCTTCAACACGGATTTAGTAATGCCTATAAGCGCATAAAAAAATGTTGACAAATGGAGGGATTTCCGCTAAAGTAGGGCATTCTTAATAAAGGAATAAAAGCCACAAGATATGGTATGAATAAACAGGAGTAGTTGAATATAT
>JASFPP010000077.1:0-16320 GCA_050115915.1 Candidatus Aminicenantota bacterium | reverse complement strand
CTCGCCCAGCGTAAGTTTAATTTTCGCTGGACAAAGGTTCCGATCGAGTGGAAGCATTCCTCAGGCAGCAAGGTCCATATTCTCAGAGAGACGGCCGTCTCGTTACTGGACCTGATCAAGATTAAGTTTTGTGATTTTAGAGGTCTTTATAAATGATTTCCTTTATGACTGTTTTGTTGGTGTGAACTCTGTTTGCCAATCCTTAGGTCATTGTGCTTTTATGGGTGTTCTTTTACCTAGATCTTTCGAGGAAGCGGGCCGGTTCAGGAATGATAATCGTGTAGTGATCGAGTTTGATGACTCTTCGAGCGATACTCTGCCGGTTGAGGTGGTCGAGTATCCGTGTCTTCAAAAAGCGTGTCGTTTTTTTGTGTGATTCTGTGCGTGGATAGGTATCTGAAAAAAAGAGGTAGGCCTTTTGAGTTTCCGGGATCCTATCGACCTGCTCTCTCAGTTTGGGAAAGAAAAACGGAATGGTCACCGGTCCTAAGGAATCAGAGACTTTGATCGTTCTGTTTGAGAGCAGGTATATCGAGTATGCGATTACCCAGTCTGTGGTCAGATATTTGACTCCATTCCTGTTCAATATGGATAAAATCTCTCTATGGGAAGATTCCTTCAGTTTAACAGCTTTGAGATAGTAATGAGCGTGAGGGTAAGCGAATGCCAAGAGTAGTAAGAATAGTATCATGGACTTGAAAGACACAAGTTTTTTTATTTTATACACCCGAGAAAACACAAAGAGATAACTCATTAACACACAGATAGCAAGGTCAATATTATGTCTGGGCTCATAGAATGGCTTCGGGCTTAAGATGAGCAATCGACCCAGAATGATGCCTAAGAGAAATAGATAAAAAAGATAAATCCACTCTAGTTCTTTTTTATTCTTCGTCTTGAGGCTGACAAGTGTTTTGACTGCAAAGAATAGGCCTAAAATGAGGACGACGAAAGAGAGGTAAACAACCGCTTTGTTGATAGCGATCAGCACAGATTCGGTCCTCTGGCTTTCGCGGAAAAAGACGGTCCCATAGTTGAATTCGAAACTTAAGATGTTTTCAAAGACCGTCTTAAAATCACCGAACACTTTTCCTAATATCTTCGGCACTCTGCTTAAGGAGATATCGGAGAGGGAAAGGAATTCTGTTCGATACCAGGTGCCTCTGGATTGGGGTTTGGGATAAAAAAGCTGATAATAGATCAGATGGCAGCTGCCGGCCAATGCTCCACCAAGAAGAAGTGCAAAATTTTTAAAGAACGAGCGATCTCTGATGGCCTGGATGAAAACAACACAAAAAAAGGCGACAACAGCAAATACGGCCAATGGGTGGATATACGCAGAGAACAGGAAGAAATAGCAAGAAAAAAAGACTCTTGATTTGTCTTTTAAAGTAAAATCAAAAAGGTAGACGCCGAGGAAAATAAACACAAGCATCTCCAGATAGGGCGCTGCTCGCAGGAAGAGTGAATAGTCGAAAATGACTTCAATGAACGCGAAGTTCGCCATAATGAAGATCAAAAGAAGTTTTCTATCCACAATCGAATGGAATATTTTGTAGATGAGGTACAAAAAGCCGAGAAAAATCACGAGTTGGAAAAGGACAAAATACAGATAGTGGTTTGCTGTCCCTATCATATCATAGATAAAAGCGACGCAGAGATACTTCAGGGTTCCATTGTGTCCGCTGGAGTCGAGGAGAAAAAAAGGGGCTGTTTTGGAATCCCTGATCTCAAAAGATTGGAGCGCCTCCTGTGCATTATCCGAAGAGAGAACCATCCCATCCGAATGAGCATAGAAGGGGATACGAATGAGAACTATGAATGCAATGCAGAGGATGATGAATAGACGTTTTTTTGCACATTGGAAAAGGCCAACAGTCAGCAGTATGAGCTCGATGACAAACAAGACTTTTATGATATGATACAAAAAAGACAGCTGGGTCATGAGGTAGATTTGAAAAAAAACGCAGATCAAGAAAAGGTTGAAAATCGCCGGTTTTATTGTTGGAAAAGGAAGCCAGATGTGCTTAAGCGTATTTATAATATCTTTTCTTATGCGCGCTATATCCACCAGCCTGAATTATGCATAAGTTATATCAAAGGCGAAATTGATGTCAAATAGAATGATCGTTTATTCCTTTATCGTATTTACACAATTTCTTCCCTTTAATTCAGCACGAAGATGTGATAAAAAAACACTGTCTCGAAGGAAAGGGTTATGCTTGAATACATCGATCTGACACAAACAGTCGATAAAACCGAATACAAACCTGCAATGACCGCTTTCGAGAGAAAATTAGGCGCTCTGCAAAGAGATGTCCAACATCACAAAGTCCCTATCGTTTTTATATTCGAGGGATGGGACGCCGCGGGTAAGGGGACGATCATCAACAGAATCACGCTCTCTCTCGATCCTCGAGGATTTAAGGTCTATCATGTCAAGCCTCCCAACGAAGAGGAAAGATTGAGGCCTTTTTTATGGCGGTTTTGGAGAAAGATTCCAGAAAGGGGAGGGATTGCCATCTTTGACCGGAGCTGGGTTGGCCGACTCATCGAGGAACGTGTTGAAAAAAACATTAAGAGCAAGGTTTTGGTCAGAGCTTATGACGAGATCAACTCTATAGAAAGGCAACTTTCCAATGACGGGTATCTGATCTTGAAGTTTTTTCTTCACATCAGCCAGAAAGAACAGAAGAAACGCTTCAAGGCTTTTATGGAAAATCCTGCAACACAATGGAGAGTCGCAGAACGGGACTGGGACCATCACGCAAAGTATGAGAAATACATTAAATATTATGAGGAGATGCTGGCAAAAACAGATACAGAGGTCGCACCCTGGACCATCGTAGGAGCGCATGACAGGCGTTTCACCACACTTCAGACCTTTAAGACTGCTATCGAAAAAATTGAGCAAAAGATCGAAGCTGTGTCCCAGAAAAAGAAAACTAAACCCGTGAAAAAGAAATCAACCCAATCCCTGCCCAAGCTTCAGGAATCCATCCTCGACCGCGTGGATTTATCGCTTTCTTTGAGTCGGGATCAGTATGAGGCAGACCTGAAGAAGTACCAGGAGCGAATACGGGAATTGGAACATGAGGTCTATAAAAAGCGTATTCCGGTTGTGATCTTATACGAGGGTTGGGATGCCTCCGGAAAGGGTGGGAACATCAAGCGACTGGTCCAGAGGATGGACCCGAGGGGCTATGAGGTTATTCCGATAGGCGCGCCAACCGAAGACGAGCTGCGGCATCATTATCTTTGGCGGTTCCGGAAGCATTTTCCGAAAGCCGGACATTTTGTTCTTTTCGACCGGTCCTGGTACGGGCGAGTGTTAGTCGAGCGTGTCGAAGGGTATTGCACAGAGGAAGAGTGGAAAAGAGCCTATTCGGAGATCAACGAAATGGAGGAACACTGGGCGAATTTTGGCGCAGTGATCGTCAAATTCTGGATCCACATCAGCAAAGAGGAACAGTTGGCGCGCTTTAAATCAAGAGAGGAGCTGGATTACAAGAGCTGGAAAATTACCGAGGAGGACTGGCGCAACAGGGAAAAATGGGAATCCTACAAAGAAGCTGTGGATGAGATGCTTTTCAGGACGAGCACGCGTTATGCTCCCTGGACAGTCATCGAGGGCAACTCAAAATTGTACGCTCGTATCAAAGCGATAAAAACAGTCATTCAAGCCGTAGAGAGTAAACTCTAACTATCTGTTTTCTGAGCACTTCGTTTTAATTCCTTGAAAAAAACTAAAGAGGGGAAGGAGGAAACCGTGGCGTTTCCTCCTTCCGATTAACAAAAAGGAGAGTCATGAGCGTTTTCATGACTGCTGATACTCTTTGTTTGGGGGGAGATAAGGAGGAAACACGCGATCGAGCGAACACGTGCTTCCTCCAGGAGCAGTATTATGGGAGGTAAAATAAAGGAAGGATTGTTTTTCATCTCCATCGTAGAGTCAATATCTATTTCGAATGTTAATGTGGAATAAATTCTTTGTTAAATTTTCGTTAACTCCTTGAGATTTTCTTTGTACATTCACACGCTGTGCTTCTATCAGGGGTCAGTGCTTTTTCCCCCTAATTTCTAAAACGAGTTTTTTATCATAAGAACTGAAGCTAAACTTTGTTGCCGATCTAAATGAGCGCGAAAAATCCAAAAAATTGTTCTCTATTCAATAAATTGGATTTATAAGCCTATAAAATGTTATCCCATTGCGGTTATTATTTTTGTATTACTCTGATAAGAAACAAATTAGATTACTTGTTCAGTTTGGTATACATTTTGCAGTAGCATTATATTATATACAAAAGACTATATTCAGTCGATTATATGAAAAAAACAGAAAAAAGGTAGGGTGAATTAAAGGACATTGCTTAATGGGGCACATATATTGCTTTTTTTATTGTTAACAAAATCGAGGATGACTCATTTGCGATAAAAAATGGTTTTATTAGCCGACAGAAATAAAAAATTTTAAAAGAGGGAGGTGATAGACAAAAACATACAAATCCTATTACACAAATCATAAGGGTAAGTCCTGTTATTCAGGGCTTTAACAAGGGGGATTTATAAAAGGAGGAATAAAAGTGAATTCAAAGAAATTCTTGATGACGGCTTTAGCTGTCCTTCTCCTCTTCTCTTTTAGCAATGCCTACGAGAAATACGGCAACCTGGCCGGAATTGTCTCTGATACAGATGGTGTGCCTCTCCCTGGTGTCAATGTTACCGTTACAGGAGAATATCTCCAGGGTGAACGAATCGTTATCACCAACGAAAGAGGATATTTCAGAGTCACAGCCCTTGCTGTCCAGCACCGTGGATACACTGCTGTTTTCACGCTTCCTGGTTTTAAAAAAGTGACGTGGCCGAATATCACTGTTGAGCTCGGCAAAACTCTGGATTTGGAGATCACACTGGAAGCGACGACCTTGGAAGAAGAAGTCACAGTCATAGCCGTCTCTCCGATCGTTGACACGAAATCCAGCACGAGTCAGGTCACAATCTCTAAGGACATCGTTGAGACTCTGGCCAATGACAGGCAGTACCAGACTATTATGGCCATGATGCCAGGGGCTATCGACGCCAACAACCCCTACATGTTTGGCGGTTCCAGCTCGGACAATATTTATCAGTTTGACGGAATGGACTCGACAGACCCCATGACCAAAACTTGGTCAACAGCCATGAACTTCGACAATTTCGAGGAAATGCAGGTGGTTATCTCCGGTGCGCCGCCAGAATTTGGACGTGGGACAGGAGCTGTTATCAACGTCGTCACCAAGTCCGGAAGTAACAGTTTCCATGGACTCCTGAGATACCATATGACTGATGTCGAATGGAATGCGGAGGCCATTGGAAACAGGTATTACTTCAGTGATGCCACACACTATCTCACTGAGAAAAGGCCCAGCGTAAACGCCGGTGGACCGATCCTCAAGGATATGTTGTGGTTCTTTGGTTCCTGGGAAAGACGGAACAAGTGGAAACCCGGCTCAGTTTATGTGGATGCCAATGACTACGTAGATGACCAAGATCCGACGACAGGAATAAAATGCTACTATCAGGGGCACTATGCCTCGATGAAACTCACCTTTAAACCGCATGCCAACCATTCGTTTATGGGCCAGTGGATGGAAGATCCGATAACTATTCCGCTGCTCTACGCTTATATTGGTTATCAAACTCGAAATTCAGAATCCGATGCCATAAGGTTCCAGGGTGGCTGGAACCTCAACGGCGAATGGACATCCATTTTCGGAGCCAACACGTTCATGACCGTCCGCTACAGCCTCAAGAGAAACGAGCTCAACAACGAGCCAGCAAGCACTGGCCCAACTTACCGCGTAGGACCTATGTACTACGGCAACTCAACTTCAGCTTATTTCACACGGCGATTTCATGACCAGGTGCAGGTCAGCCTGAGTCATTTTGCAGAGACAAGCTTCGGCCTCCACGACTTCAAAATAGGTGCAGAGATGATGGATATAAGGCTCTCGTGGTACTCTCAGAGCTATCCTGGGAACGAGTACATAAGATACCATTACGATGATGCGCGCACGCCTATGTACAGATATGTCTATCCGGAGCGGCCTAGAGACCAGTACGACATGTGGGTTTACAACAGGATGTGGACCTTCTTTATCCAGGACAAATGGGAAGTGGTCCCCAACCTGACCCTCAACATCGGATTGAGAGCGGAGATGGGAAAGTGGAAAAACCACGACAAGGTGGATATCCTCGATTGGGGACTGGGAAAGATGCTGGCGCCTCGGGTTGGCGTGGCTTATAACCTGGGTGGAAACAAGATCCGGGCCAATTACGGAAGATACTATGATGCTTACGGACAATGGCTCGTCAGACAGAACCAGCCTGATAAATTCAGCTATTCCTACGAATACTACAGAGGAGCGTACTACGGATTGCCGACCTGGACGCTGTACAGAACTTATACTACAGGCGCTGCTTCCACATCCACATACAATCCGGACATCAAACCTTCTTACATGGATGAGTTCGGACTCGGCTACGAGCACATGCTCACGGATATCCTCTCCGTAGGTCTCGATCTCCTTCACCGAGGCTGGAAGCAGAGAATCGATGACTTTGCCTACGGCTATGCTGGGCCCCCCTACAACAACCCGGATATGGACGGCGTCTGGCATTTTGACAACGCCACACATCCGGATTGGGGCAGCACGTACAAGAAATACCGAGCCGCTATGATCACGTTCAAGAAGAACCTCGGCGGCGACAAATACCAGTTCCTCGCGTCTTACACTCTGGCTGAATTGAAAGGATGGGAATCTGGTGATGCCGATGGAGGTTGGGGAGACAGCCCAGAGCAAGACTGGAATGCGCTCGGCTACTTGGCCAATGACATCAGGCACATGGTCAAATTCAGCGGCAATGTCTTTCTCCCTCTCGATTTCAGTGTAGGAACCACTTTCTTCTGGAACAGCGGTTCGCCCTATACAGAGACCGGAACCGTTTACAATCCCATAGATGGTGGGGGGAAAACATACAGACTTGAGCAACGCGGCACAAGCGGCCGGTATCCAGCAACATGGAGAATGGATCTCAGAGCTGAGAAAAAATTCAGGGTCTTTAAAAGAGCCTCGATTTCCATCTATGCCGATGTCTTCAACGTGCTCAATAATCAGGTCGAAATCGAAAGATCGAATGGAGTCGGTCATATTGAATTGCAAGGCGGTCAATTCGGCGCTGGTTATACCATGGTATCGCCGAACCTCAATTATGGAAACTTCACGCAGTGGTACCCGCCAACATCCTACTTCATCGGAGCCAAAATCGAGTTCTAAGCTGGTATTCCATTCACGCTGATTTTGCAAAAGGGCAGCCCTCAGGGCTGCCCTTTTTTCTTACCCTTTTTATATGCTATAATCAGAACCGCGTGCACAGCTTGGTAAAAGGAGACGATTAAATGAAAAAGATAATTCCGTTACTCATATTAACTTTATTTGTCTGCCTGTCCGGTTTGAGCTATCAAGCGTCGAGTCAGGAAGATCAAACCATGTACATGAACTTCGACAAAATTTCAATATGGGGTCATGTCTACAATGAGGCCCAACAACCCTTATCTGGAATCAGAGTTGAGATCAGGTTAGCCTATGACCCTCAGCGGAAACAACCGGAAATCATGGGAGCATCAGATATTCAGACCCACGTGTGGGATTTTCTTTATAAGACACTCGGGTCAGATGTCTTTGGCTGGTCAGAAAGCGATGAACAAGGCCTCTTCCGGATTAACGGCGTTACAAATCCAGGGGCCTATTTCCTTCTAGTCAGACATGCTGAGGATTATCTTCAAACAAGAGTGCCTGTGATCATTCATAAAACAGGGGCCAAAGAATTCGAGGCGGATGTTATTCTCCGCGCCCGAAAATCCGGCGAACCGCCCGTTTCAAAAGAAGCTATGGACGCCATTGCCAAGGCCAAAGAAGCAAGTGCCGCCAATGATAGAGAGGGAGCCATCGAGCATCTGATTAAGGCGATCGAGATCGAGCCTGAGTATGCGGAGGCTTACTATAATCTGGGAATCCTTCTCCGGCAAGAAAACAAAATCGATGAGGCTGTCGCTCATTTTATCAAAGCTGTTGAGTATAAAGAAAATTACGGGTTGGCTCTGTTTGCCCTCGGTGAAACACTCCATGCTCAAAATAAATACGATCAATCCAACCTGTACTTTGTGAAATACCATGAATTATCCGGGGAGGAGAAAAGCGACACCGTTGCCCAAGCCCACTATTTGACAGGAATTAATTATTTTAACCTGAAAAAGGCAAAAAGAGCTATCATTCACCTTTCGAAAGCCATCGAACTCAAGCCTGGCATCAATCCCAATGCTTATGTCATTCTTGCCAATTCTTATGTGATGATGCGAGACGGCGAAAATGCCATAAAATTCTACAAAAAATACCTGGAGCTCTATCCTGATGCTCCCAACGTCGAGCAGGTCAAGGCTATTCTAGAAAAGTTGAAGAGCATGTACTCGGAGGTAAAGAAAGATAATTCCGAGTTATTTGTGTAAAAGCTATAAGCCGCAGATTCGAAATTCTTTCCTCAACGATTAACGAAAATGCCTGACCCATTCTACGTGAGCCAAAAAACACGTTTCGGATGTTACATTTTCTTAAGGTATTCCAACAGCGAATTTGCTGTTTGTGCGAACTGCCCATCGGGCTGAAGCTCCAGGTATTTCTCAAGGTTGGCAATGGCCTTTTCATTATCCGCCTTGTTGACGTATGAAAGGCCTAATTGGTAGTAAGCATCGGCCAGATCTGGATCAAGCTCAAGGGCTTCTTCTAAAAGAACAATAGCTGCATCCACCTCTCCATTGTTAATACAGTTGACGGCTTCATTGTACTTATCTATTCCACTCATACCCCCAAGCTTTTGAGCCAGGGCTGTGTATTTATTCGACTCCTCCATGTTGCCCATCTTTTCATAAATGGCAGCCAATAACCTGTAGGAGGACGAATGTGTTTCTTCCAAAAAAATCGCTTCTTTGGCGTGTTTGATGGCCTTCTCAAAATCTTCTTGGATATAATACAATCTGCTTATCTCATAATGAGCTTGATAGATGCTGTCGTCCAAAGAAATGGATTCCTTCAGCAATTCTAGAGCTTTATCATAATCCTCATCCTTTAAAAAAATCGCTGCCTGATTGTATTTATTTATAGCCTGTGCGTAGGGATCCTTGGATTCCAACTGCATGATTGCTTCGTCGACCGTATACAATGTGATATCGTCTTTCTCTAAAAGTCCTGCCCGAATTTTCATCATTTTCTTCAGCGGTTGGTAGCCCTCTTTTTCATAAGTGAATTCAAAGATATGATTTTCCAGGGAACCATGAGTCGCCATGCCTCTACTGTTTGAATAAATAACGTGCGTAACGGTGGATGTTCTTTGGCTGACAAGCGTGACCTTGACTCCCTCTATAGGGTTTCCCTTTGAATCTGCGATATATATTCTCACCTTTCCTCTAACCGCGCTCATCAAAGGCAGGGTGATTAAGATCATGATGACAAGAAAATGTCTTATGATTTTTTCGTGTTTCATAAAAATTCTCCTCTCACTTAATCTTTATAATTTTTGTCTTGCTTCTTTTTGTGTTATCCGTCAGGTTTGTGATTCGAGATAGGATTGTATAAGTCCCGGGGGATAGGTCTATGTTAATTTCGATCGTGTGACTCCCACGCAAACTGGAATCCAATTCTTTACCGGATAGAGCGACGGGATATTCTTTCTTGTGTTCCCATACTTTTTTTTCATCCTTTCCATAGACCTCGAGATCGACTTCCAGAGTTGTCGCCATCTGTTCCCCTTCTCCCGTCATCCAAAGATTCGCCATATCCACCTCGATGAGGAGAAGGTGTTGATCATCTTTGACACCTAAATCGATGTCGTAGTTAAAAGTTGTTTTTGCCCTCTCCGAAGGGAGCTTTTTTGCTTCGAGAAATTGTGCATAGAGTTCTTGTTGATGGAATAAACCCACAAAATAGAACTCGTAATCGCCGTCTCCGGAATAGTCGATAAATACCGCAGCAATATCTGGATAATGCCATATTTCTGTCGGACGGGTGAGACCGATCATCATATCTCCCATCGCATATACGGACTTATGGGCAGGAGGACCAAGCAGGATAAAGGTTTGGCCTCTATCAGTGAGCCATCCTTCTTTGCCTGCGCTGAAAAGCTGGTTGGCTTCGTCTATCCTCCGGAAATACTCAAGTTTAAATCCATTCATTTCTGTATCCGGGTCTGGATCGCGTTTCTTCCAGAATTCTTCGATAAAATCCGGCCTGTCTGCTTTGGGCATGTCCAAATACATCTTTTTCTCTTCTTTAGTGATGATATACCTCACCTTGGATAAGAATTCAGCATCCTCAGCATCGAGTCCTCTTTCCAGCCGGTAATAACGACACATATTGAAAGAAAACACCAATAAAACTAAGACAAACAACAGATTTTTTTTGTTTTTGCACATTTCCCTTTTCCTGTTCATTTTTTTATAGAATCGAGCATCTTCTGGATGTCTGGCTGTTCTGGATTTATTTCCATGGATTTTTCCCAGGCGGCACGAGCCTCTGTTTCGTCACCGGCTTGGTAATAACAATAGCCCAAAGAATTCAAGATATCTATCCTCAATCCAAATTTGATAATGATATCCCTGTACAGAGTGATGGCTTCATCATACTGACTCAAGTTTTTCTTGGCTTCGGCTAGGAAAAAAAGAACTTCAAATTGAGGATTTTCGGTTTCAGAAAAAGGAGCGAGAACAGCTCCGACCTTCCCATACTGTTTGGAAAGAATATAAGCCCGGCTTAGACCCACGGCAAAATCGATCACTGCAGGATTTCTACGGTAGGCATACTCTAATAAGCGGGCGCCCTCTCCCACCTCGCCTTTATTCAGGAATTGCATTCCTGTTATATAGGGAACCATGGCCTCATTTGCAGTAGAGGTAACTTTTGAGAAAATCTGAGGTCTGGCTATCTTTGCTTGATGAGAAACAGATAAAAATCGGCTGTCTGTCAGGACTGGCTGATCGTTTTTATCATACAGAGTGACCACAAGTTTGTAATTGGATGTGGGGAAATCTCTTAGAGCGAATTCTTGGAGAACGTTTCCCTTTTCTTCAGCGAAATCAGCAACTCTTCTTGTCACATTCAGGAATTCTTCTTCGCGAGGGATAATTTTATAAAAGGAAAAAGCGATTTTTCCGCTCTCCTGAAGACTGTTGTTCAAGCCATGGAGCTGGAATGAAACATACAAATTGTCATCTTTTGTAAAGGTGTTTCCAGGATGACAGATGAGTTGCCCTTCTTTGATTCGGAAGGGAATAATAGAGGAAGAGACGTTTTGTGGCTTCAAGTCATAAGCCAGAAGAAAAGGAGTCATGGACAGACTATCTGTTTCTTGAATAATCGCAATATCTTTCTCGAAGGAAGTGAATTCTTTCGAAGTTTTATTCTTCAAGAGAAGAGAAAATTTATAATCTCCAGGAATCAGAGGAAACGTATCATAAATAGCAAATGAACTGTTTCTTATTTTCTCAAATTGTTCGAGATCCATCCTCAGAGGATAGTTTTTTTCAAACTGGTAGACAATCTCTCCGGATTGGGTCGTCACCATCCCATTGATCTCGATATCCGTGTAAAATTGGTCTTCGTGCTGGTTGACTGAAAGCCGGTCTAATCCGATGAAATAGCTTACAAAACTAGTCCTTGTATCATCCGTGATGACCTGTACGAGATTGGCGTTCCCCATGTAATTGGCCGTATATTCCACCTCGACGATGTCTCTGAACTTGAGAAATTTTTCTGCATAGATATCTTCAACTTCCAGTTTTGGCACTCTGTCTATACGTTGAAGCAGCATATCAGACACCATACTGGGCTGAGAGGGTGTGGTATCCTCACCTGGGATCAAGGAGATGGAAACCTGGGCTAAAAATGAATTGTAATCGTTAAGAATTTCGTAGGCCTTTAGGTAATCATACGGATTTTCCTGATAGGCAATCAAAAGACTCTGAGGCCCGTCATTTAGGGGAGAATAAAGGACATATTCTCCTGCCCCTCTTTTGTCATAAAAGACGACGTTAAAATTCGGGGGCAGTCCTCCCCTCGGAGCCTGCTGATAAGACCAGATTTCCATTGGGTAGACCTTTGTGTAGGATGTATGCCTTTGTATGTAGAGGGGCTCCCCAAGAATAATGTACACTTTTCCCATGTCAGATCGCCATCCTCCCGGGCGAAAATGTTGATTGGCGTAATTGAAACGACGGTAATGTTCCTTTTTGTTTTCGTTCTCTGGGGATCCGGGAGTTGGATCTCTCTGCTTCCAAAAGGCTTCAATAAACATATTCCGTTCTCTATCGGACTCTAGCTTTAGAAATACCGCTTTTTCGGTTTTCGTAATAATATAAGTGACTTCTTCTTCTAGCCACTTTCTGTACATCTCCGGGAGATCGCTGGGCGATTTATTTTTGGCATGGAGAGTGAGCAAAAATAGTGAAAAAAAGATAATCAAGAATCTTTTAGTCATGGTCATATAAATTTGAGTGTAACTCTGTTGATCCTTCAAATGAGACATCTTATCTCCGTCTATTGAATTAAAGAGGACTATTTTATCGATATCGTTTCAAATCACCTATCTTTGCTAAGCATTAGCCCCCACGCATGTCCTCCTATAAAAATATCATATTCAAAATCACAAGGTCAACATCTAGAAGGAAAACGTGTTTTCATTATATCCGTAGAAAGAAGTAGTTGGAAACATATGCGTATCCAAAATTCATTGTGGATCTTGAGGAAACAAATGTATACAAAAAATTTTTTTTGGATGTTCTTAATTCTATTCATCAGCGTGCTAGGCATTCCTGCACAAACATCGCCGGAGATTCCAATCAAAGCACAAAAGCTCAGCGACCGTATCCTTTTCATTCAAACGGGAGGATCACCGGTTATGTCCAATATTACGGCGATTGCCACAACTGATGGCATCGTTGTGGTCGACGCACATTACAAGCCGGAGATGGGTATAAAAATTCGCCGTGTCGTGGAAGAGGAATTTGATCGAAAAGATTGTGCCTATCTCATCTATTCTCACGCGGGAGTGGATCATATAGGGGGGAGCCCGGCCTTCAAGGACGCTGTTATTGTCGGTCACAAAAACTGTGACAGGCAGATTGACAGTCTCCATAAGACGATCGAGGATATCGATGTTCTTGAGGGGATGGCTCCGAGGCTAAAGCTGATTCAGGATCAAATCGACGCCGGCACGGATGATCCCTCGCAAATGACAAAGCTCCGGGATGCCATGCTCTATTGGAGCGAACTGGCCGATCTCCTCGCCTCCGGATTCAGGTATACGAAGCCATCCATTACATTCAGCGACAGAATGACGCTGCGGATGGGGGATGTAAACCTGGACCTTTGCTATTGCACCCCAGGCTATTCAGAAAGTGATATTTTAATCCACGTGCCTCGAGAAAAGCTTTTAATCGTGGGCGATATTTTTGTTGGACACAGAGTTCCTCTTTTCAATGAGAAAACGGATTTAGATAGATGGAAGGCTGTGTTCAAACCCTTTATCGATAAGGAGATCGAGATCCAACACATCATCGGCTGTCATGGTGAGTTGATGAACGTTTCCGACATCAGGGTGCAGCTGGACTACTTGGATGATCTGTGGAAAGCTGTTGTGGCAGCCAAACAGGAGGGATTGACACTCGAGCAAGCCAAACATAAGCTTTCTTTTGCCGAACGCTATGCCCATCTCGATCATCTCGGCACCCGTTGGGTCAGCACACCTTTTGACCTTCACGAACGGAACATCGAGCAGGCCTGGAAAGCTTTGAGCATCTCCTCGAATACATAAATCTTTTGCTCAATAAGGACTTCAAGATGGATACCGACATCAATAAAAATTTAAGCATTACCAGATCCTCCTTGTTATTCTTTCTTTCTTCCGTTAGCAGGATTCGCGTTTCTAGAACTTTCTTGAAAAAAACATACACAACAGGTATCATAATTACCTGCCTTTAGTACAAAGGGGGATCAGTGGCAGCGTATCAGAAAGCGTTCGTTGTGATTGTGTGTTTTGGGCGTCCCTAAAAATAAATCATATGGATAGTACCGCTAAATAGACGCTTAAGAGAGTTCATTACCCTCGGGGGGAAGAATGTTTAACAAACTTTTAACAATTTTTTTACAATCCCTTGACAACTTCTATCCTGCCAGAGGCTATTTTGGATAATAGAATGGATAAATCAGGCGAAATGAGTGGCCAAAATGAACCGAAAAGCTCTAGATAGTCTAAGTTCATTGATTCTTAGTATCATCTTGATGCTTCTCGCTCTTTCTTTCAATAATTTTGCCCAGGAAACACGTGCGACCGTGTTTGGATTTGTCTGTGACATGGAAGATAATCCTTTACCCGGTGCAGTGATAACTGTTAAAAATCTTGAAACTGGATACACATTCCAAGCTAGCTCTCAGGATGACGGCCGATATGTCATTTCCGGCGTTTATCCCGGGCAGTATGAAATGAGAGGGAAGTTGAGTGGTTTTAAAACAGAAAAAAAGGAAAATGTTACTTTCAACATCGGCGCACACATCAAAATCAATTTTTTTCTTCGAATCGAAAAACTCGAAGAGGAAGCAATCGTTACCGCAGATGTCTCTCTTATTGAAATCACAAAATCAGAAATTAGTAGAGTCATTGGGAGAAAAGAGATTGAAGATCTCCCCTTAAAGGAACGGGATTACCTGGAGTTAGTAAAAATACAGCCTGGCGTACAGGAATTTACAGCCAATGGACAGCCATGGGCGAGTGAAGAAATTGTTCTAGATGGAGTTTCCAACACCAGGAACATGGAAAAGGATGTAAGATCGAACATACCGGCAGATGCGATTCGAGAATTTAGAGTTCTCACAAATCAGTATGCGTCTGAATATGGAAATGCAAGCGGATTGCTTGCCAGTTCGATCACGCGATCAGGAAGTAATGAATTTCGAGGAAGGGTATCTTTTTTCTATAGGAGTGATGTATTTGATTCCAAGAGTCACTTTGCCCGGGATGAGGATAAAACTGAATTAGATGACTATCGTTTTGGTTTTTTCCTCGGAGGGCCCATTAAAAAAGATAAAACGCACTTTTTTATTGCTTATGAAGGGCGCTATAAACAAACCTACCAGTTAGTCACTTCACCGCTCGTTTCCCAGGAAAGTGTGCCAACCAAAACAACAAACAACCAATTCTTTCTCAAAATCAACCACATCTTGAACACGAACAATTTTTTAGCATTCCGCTTTACGTATGATACGCCTCTAACGACAAACTATAATGTCGGAGGACTCCACACAAAAGAACAAGCCGCAGATGAAGGGATGAAGAGCTATGATTTTCAGGGGAATTGGACCTTCGTGACCTCGAATAAGACAATGAATGAATTCAGACTTTTGTACGGAAACTTCCGTGAAGAAAAAACTGTTAAAAACCCCGATGATTATTCCATTATTCGACCTTCGGGATATCTGGGAGGATATTATACAGCCCCTTATTTTTATTCTGAAAAGAGGCTTCAAATAGTCGAAAATTTTAGCCTGTTCCTTAAAAATCACACCCTGAAAATAGGATTTAACCTCAATTTTATTTCCACTGACGGTGAATATTCCATCTATTATCCAGGAGTCTATGAATTCGATACCGACGAACCATTCAATCCCTTGGATCCGTTGACATACCCATTTTTGTTTGTGGGGGCTCAAAACAAACAGTTTCTTGATTCTTTTCAGGTGAGGAACCATGGGATTTTTATCCAAGATTCTTGGCATATTTTTCAAAACCTAACCTTGAACCTCGGACTGAGATACAATTACTATGATCCGGAGGGATTAGATATCAATAATAGTACCTGGAAGAGTCTGAATCCAAGATTCGGTTTCAGCTGGGACATTACAGGACAGGGGAGTGTGATTATTAGGGGAGGTATCGGGACATTCACTAACAGTATTTTTACTTTTTATGCGGCACGTGTGGCTCAAAGCCAAGCCGCTAATTTAAGGATCATTCTTATGCCGGGTTATCCGGACCCGAACCAGCCTAATCCCTTTTCCGCCTTTCTTCCTCATCCCACAACAGAATTACCTCCGCAGGAGTATGTGGCTCAAAAACGACAAATTCCTCCCTACACAATGCAGATGACTTTGGGTGCTGAAGGGCGGATTTCCAGAGATTTCGTCGTGAGCGCCGATTTGGTCTGGTCGAAGGGTTACAACCTGTTGCGTGATAATAATT
>JASFPP010000076.1:0-16331 GCA_050115915.1 Candidatus Aminicenantota bacterium | reverse complement strand
GGACTCGATATCAAAGAGATAAATTCCCTGTCCCCCTTTTTCATCCGCCCCTTCAAGCGAAATGGATCTCCCCTCCGGATGCCATTGGGGGTAACTTAGATCTCCGGATTTGAGATAAAACTCTTGAATACTTTTATCTTCAAGAGAATAGATACAGATAGTACCCTTTTGCATAGGAAGGGTGCTGCGGTTGGATATATAAGCTAAATATTTCCCATCAGATGAATAGTCCGGGTAAGCGTTATGGCCCTCGTAATAAAGGATCTCTCTTTTTGGGGGGATCAGAACTCGACCTGATTCAGGATCGATTTCGGCAACATAGACGTCATTGAGTTGCCGATTATACCCAAAATAAAATTGATTCTCCTGAGTACAACCTATCGGGACAGCCGGTCCTATGGCCGGCTTAATAAGGCAAGGATCCCCAATGGCTTTTCCATCATCAACACGAACGATCCATGCGCCGCGAGACCCAGTTCTTTCACTACCGAACAGGAGATATTTCCCATCCGATGTCCAATCGAACACATAATCCAGAGAAGGGTGTTCCACCAATCGATGCTCTGTCCCATCCGCACTGAGGAGAAATATATCACGATTGTTAATATCTTTTTCCAAATGAAGGTCATAAGCAATTGTATTTCCATCTGGAGAGATGACAAAGCCCCATGGAACGGCGTTTGTAAATGCCCCCTTAAAGGTCTTCAGTATCTCGAAATCTCCGCTCTCAACAGAAAGATACCCGACTGTGAACAATCCATCTCCTTTGTTAAAACCAATGAGCACTTGTTTTCCGTTTGGGTGCCAGTCAAAGGGATGGACGTAGGCACTCCGATACTTAATTGGTTCTAATTTGTTTTCATACAGAATTTTGGGTTTTGGATTTTCCAAATGGACTGAATGTATATCATAAGCATCACTCTCTGGGTTGTACCAGTTATAAACGATTTGTTTGCCATCGGGAGACCATTGCGAAAAGAGGGCGTGTTCATTAGATTTCATCCAGGATCCTTTGTTGGTCAAGCGGCGGTCTTTTTTAGTTGTCAAGTCCCGAACCGCCAGGTCACCTGTAAACCAATCTGTCGTCGACATGTATTTGCCATCGGGTGAAATCCCGCCCAGAATACCTGCATTTTGACCCGACCAGATGAGTTGGATTTTCAATCCCAGATCCTCTGTCTCTTTTTGCATGACAGCTTGGACTTTGCTTAGGGATGCCAATTTTTCCCTGGCCATTCCGGCCATCTCCGCTTGATCAGGATAGTTTTCGACAATCTTCTGAAAGGCGGTTCTGGCTTTTTCAAGACCAAGTTTTTCGTAACATATTCCGGTATGAAAGAGCGCCTTTGCAGCGATTGCCCGATCATCAGGGAACTCCTCTGCAACTCGCTCATACAATTCGATCGCCTTCTCTAAATCGCCTTTTGTCTCCTCAAGATATAAGGCCTTCTCGAAGAGTTCTTTGGCTGATTCCTGTGGTGTCAGACCTGAAAAAAGAAACGATACACTAGCCAACAAAAAAATCACTAAAACCGGGTTTTTCTTATTTTTCATCCATCATCTCCTTATTGAGTCTTGCTGATAAAATAATCTCCTCAAAGTATTTATGTGTTTAGGAGATATGGAAATAAGGTGAAAAATTTTCCACAAAATCAGGCGATTCCTTTGAGCGAGTTTGTATGACATAGCTTATTCTTCCACAAACTTATAGCCAATGCTGTGAACACTCAAAATGTGCTTGGGTCGGGACGGATCCTTTTCGACCTTTTTCCGGATGTGGGCGATATGGCTGTCCACAGTCCTGTGCGAGACATTGAGGTTCTCGACCCCCCAAACTCGATCGAGGAATTCGTCCCGCGTGATCACCTTCCCCTTGCTTGTGATCATTAGCTTAAGGATCTTGAGTTCGAGAGGAGTTAAGCTCAGATCCCGCCCATCTCTACGGGATTCGAATTTATGGAAATCCAGCTCGACATTCCCAAAACGGTAGACACTTACGTCATCCTGATAATCATCCACACGCCGGAGAAGAGCTTTCACACGGGCGGAGAGCTCTTTCAAGCTGAACGGTTTTGTCACATAATCATCGGCTCCAAGCTCCAATCCAAGAACCTTATCCACTTCCTCATCTTTGACGGTCAACATCATCACGGGAGAAGTGATTCCCGCATTTCTTAGCCTTTTACATATCTCAAAGCCATCCATCATCGGCAGCATCACATCCAGGATTATGAGGTCGGGCTTCAATTCTTTGGCCAACTCTAATCCCTTTCTCCCGTTATCTGTCGTCACCACATGATATCCCTGGGATGTTAGGGCGTCTTCGACAACCACCCGGATCCCGGCATCGTCTTCCACCATGAGGATGGTTTTTTCCATGACTTCTACCCTCCTTTCCCAACGGGGAGGATTAGCGAAAAAGAGCTCCCTTTTCCTGGTTGGCTCTGAATGACAATATCCCCTCCATGCGCATGCATGATATGCTTGACCAGGGTCAGACCAAGACCTGTTCCCGTTGGGGCAATAGAAGAAGCCTTTTTCCCTCTATAGAATTTCTCGAATATTTTTTTCTGTTCGCTTTCAGGGATTCCAACCCCGTTATCGCGAACGGTAATTTTCACAATCCTATCTTCCAGAGAAGCGTCCACATGAATATCTCTCTCCTCTCCAGAAAATTTGGCTGCATTGTCCAGGATGTTGTGTAATGCCTGGCTTATAGCCTCCTCATCTGCAAGTATGGGGGGCATATTGTCATCGATAGTGGTTTTCACGCTGAAGCCATCCAACTCATGTTCTTTCTCAAAATTGTCCACTTCTCTTCGAATCAGGGCGACGACATCGGTCGATTCCAGCCGGTATTCCCTCTTATCCTCTTCGATCTTCGTGAAATCCAGAACGTTTTTGACGAGCCTTTTTAGTCTTTCTGAGTCGTGACTCAGAATCCGGTAGTACTCCTTAGCCTTTCTGGGATCGCTCACTTCGTCTCCCAGGAGACGTTCCAGGATCGCTCCCATGGCTGTAAGAGGTGTTTTGAATTCATGGGAGACGGATGCGATAAACTCGGACTTGAGATTGAGGAGATTGACCTCTTGGACGATGGTGCGGATGATGAGGGCCGAACCCAAAAAGAGGATTATAAGTAGCGCCAGGATAATCCAGAAAAAGATATTTTTGTACAGAAAAATATCTGAACTCCCATCTTCGTTCGAATAGATTTCCATCCTCCATGGTGGAAAATTTGCGGAGAAAAAATCCGTGAAAGCTGGACTTGTGTCGGCATTAGTCTTTTCTCCAAAAATAATTTCTCCGGAAAGAGTCGAACGGAGGATAATTGAGATACCTGGCGGGATGTTTTCTTTGACTAATGCATCCACCTCTTCTTTCAGATCCTTGAATCGGATAAGAGAACCAAGGAATTGGCCATTTCCCGATTTTTCTTTATCAAAGGGGAGGAGAAGAACTAAGACATCATCTCCATTGAACTCATGTGCATTTTTTTGAATGGGAGAACTGTCGCTCGTCGAGTTTTTGGTCTTTTCACTCAATTCAGGCAGGGTGTTTATCCTCACATCCTCTGCCAAACGCCAGACCTCCAGTTTTTTCTCGATCGAATTCTGAAGATTTGCAATGGATTCTCTGTAATTTTCTGGAGTATCATTTGTTGGATTATCAGCCAGAGCCTCATCGATTGTGTTTTTCAGCATAGCCGAATAGAGCTTAAGCTGATCTCCATCCAGAGACCAAATATTTGTCTCCATAAGCTTATAGGTCTGGCGTGATTCTTTGAGGAAAATCTCATAATTGTTATCTGCCCTTAGAGCATCCAGAAGTTCCAGGCGTGATACCAGTCCTAGAGGACGACCTGATTCTGTAAACGAATCGGGAAAATCTGAGATGATCGACCGGTATGTTTCTGTAGCTTGGTTGTATTCCTCCAGTTTGAGTTCGCATCGCGCGATACGGCTCCGAATCCAGGCTCTGACCTGGTTATTTTTAGCTCTCAGAATAATTTGTTTATACAGGGATATGGCAGCCGAATAATTTTTGCGTTGGAATTCGGCTCGTTCCGCTCTCGCCAAATCAGATTGGAACCGATCCCATTCCTGAGGAATGATAAAAGCTTTCGCATCCGATGGATAAAACTGAGAACTGGGAAGCCATGATGGATTTTCGGGCTTAAAGACTACAATATTCCCGAGAAACGATTTTTCTTGGCGTCTTTGCGAGATCAAATCACTAAACGCACGGTAGTCTGAATCGATAAAAGCTTGACTCGTTGAAAATTCCCTTAAAATTGAAGTATCTCTCTCGATGAGAGATTGGACATCTGCTTGGAAATCTTTGACAAACCGTTTTTGCTGTTCAAGGTTCTGTTGTTGGAGCTTGTATCTTTCATTCCTGATGGATCTGATACCGAAAATGGCCAGAGTGATGGATGGAAGGAACACAATAAAGAAGAAAATAGCGAGGAATTTTCTATGCTGACGCAGGACTAATTTGAGATTACCTAGCATATTACCCCACGTTAATTATTCTTATGGAATATAATATATCAGGAAATTGAGGAAAACGTTAAGGAAATGTGGAAATTATATCAGTTTTTTCGTGCAGCTCCGGAGGTCCATTACTTATTCTCCTCGATCCAGAGGTGCTCCATGCTCAATATCGGATCGGCACGGAAGGGTGTGCTTAGTCCTTTTATCGATTTTCTGGAGACAGTGCTATTCACAACATGATAGAGAAATGTTATTGGGATATCCCTCCTGTGAATTGCCATTATTTCCTTATAGATGTTGTCCAATTCATCAAGATCTGCTGTTGTTTCAGCTAATTTATGAAGGTGGAAAATAGGGGGATTGTCATATCCGAAATAAGAGTACCACATAGTTGTGCCGGGTAAATTTTCAAAAACATGAATCGCAGCATCAAAATCTCCAGCCTTATACCGTCGGTGCAGGAGTGAGAAAGCTAAAGGAGTTATCTCCATCCGCACTCCCACCTTTCGGAGCTGTTCCTTGATATATACAGCCGGTTTCTCATCAGAAAATTCTCGGTCCGAAACGAGTATTGAGAAACGAAACTTTTTCGCGTTTTTTTGCCGGATTCCATCAATATCTCTGTCTCGCCAGCCTGCTTTTTCCAGGAGTTGTGAAGCCAGTTCGGGATTGAATGATAAAGGCTCAGGGAGTTCTCCTCGCCATAATTGCCTCTTAGTGAATGGCACATCAAAAATAGGAAGGACATCTGGCATATTGAGAACATCGAGGAGCTCTTGTCGATTAATGGCATGGGTTAGTGCACGCCGAATAAGGGGGTCGCCAAAAAATGGATGGCGATGGTTCCAGTGAATCGCAATGAATGCATTAGGATTGATCCAGTGGTATACACTAAAGCGGGGGTCATCTTTGAGTTCGAGAATTTCTAGTCTACTGACGTTCGTAATAATATCTACATCGCCGCTGAGAAGCTCTGTCACTCTGCTAGCTCCGCCGAACTTAAAAATGACTCGCTCAATTTTCGGCTTCCTCTTAAAATAAGCAGGATTCGCTTCCAATTCCATCATAGTTTTCGATACATGACGAGCATAGCGGTAAGGTCCGTTTCCTACAGGTTGTGTCCAGAACTCCCAAGTCTCGATCTCTGCAGGATCGAGATTCTCCAACAGATGTTTGGGATAAAAGACCTGCCAGTCATTGAGGATGTTTCGACTTGGTTTCTTATAAGTAACGTTGAAAGAGAAATCATCGAATACAGTGATTTTTGCGCTGGGTGCTGACATAAGCAATTCAGCATGATCCCAAAGTTCCATGCTGAATTTAATGTCATGTGCAGTGACAGGTAAACCATCATGCCATTTGACATCTTTACGGATGTGAATCGTCCATGTGCGGTAATCAAGAGAGTGCTCCCAATGTGTCGCCAGATGAGGCAACAATTCCCCTTTTTCATCTGAAGTAAGAAGAGGCAGGAATACGAGACGGTCTGCTCCAAATCCCCCTTCTCCCATGGGATTCATAAAATACTCGTCGCCAGGATAAAGCACTTTGACCTTGGACTCAGCTGATGATATGCGATCTCTGTCCTGGCTGCAACAAATACAGAAAAGGCCTATAAGGCAGAGAGACATAATTATCCTTCTGTGAGGTTTTATTCGCTGTTGCCCCTTCATCGATGATCTCTATTCTTTGTTTGTTTTTTTACTTCTATCTATTTCACAGTGGGCGAATCTGGGGCGGAGATGCGGCGTTTAACGGGCCGGCGGGTTGTTGGGTCGACATCCAGGACAGAGCGCAACAAACTCTTCGTGTAAGAATGATGGGGATATTTAATCAGGTAATCGGTGCCGGCCTCCTCTACGATCTTTCCATTGTGCATCACGGCAATCCTGTCTGCAATGCTTTCCACCACCGCGAGGTCGTGGGAGATGAACAAAATTGTCAGTTCCATCTTTCTCTGGAGTCTTAGGAGAATGTTGATGATTTGCGCTTGTACCGAAACATCGAGGGCTGAAACCGGCTCGTCGGCCACGATAAAATCCGGTTCCATAGATAAAGCTCTGGCAATGGCAATACGCTGCCGCTGGCCTCCGCTGAACTCATGAGGATAGCGGTACATAAAATAGGCCTCCATTCCAACCATGCCAAGGAGTTCAATCACCCGCGATTCGACCTTTTTTGGAGGCACCATCTTATGGAACAGAAGAGGCTCTGCAATGATCTGTTTGATCTGCATGCGTGGATTTAATGTGGCGTATGGATCCTGAAAGACGATTTGCATGCGCCTGCGGATCATCCGGAAGTCGCGGGGATGGAGACGTAAAATATCCTGCCCCTCGAAGTAGACTTCTCCGGCTGAAGGCTCTATCAATCTGAGGATGGATCTTCCCAGAGTTGTTTTGCCACTTCCCGATTCTCCGACAAGGCCCAGAACCTGACCGCGCTTGATCTCGAATTCCACATCGTCGACGGCTTTGACTTCTCCTCTAGTTCCGAACCAGCGGCTGCCGAAAGGAAAATATGTTTTTAATCCTCTCACGGAAAGTAGAACGTCAGCCATTTTATTTCTTCACATTTTGTAATATTTAAAGCATGCGGATTGTCGCGTATAATTCACAGCCATTAGTTTGGGGATCTTTTTTCGACAGTCCCGGTCTCCGAGATCACACCTGGGATAAAAGGTGCATCCAGGCGGCAGATCGAGAAAATCCGGCACGGCACCAGGAATCCCCTGAAGCGGATTTTTACTCCCCTTACCAAGTTTTGGGATAGATCCGAGCAGCCCCTTTGTGTAGGGATGTTTCGGCTCTTGGAAAATGTCGACGGCAGGAGCATTCTCGACGATCTTTCCCGAGTACATGACCATGATCCGGTCGGCCATCTCAGCCACAACTCCCAGATCGTGTGTGATCAATAGGATCGCCATATCGTAGAGCTTCTGAAGATGACGAAGGAGGTCGATGATCCCAATCTGTACAGTCACATCCAGGGCTGTGGTCGGTTCGTCTGCGATTAAAAGCCGCGGATGGCAACTGACAGCCATGGCGATCAACGCCCTCTGCTGCATTCCTCCGGATAATTCGAAGGGATAAGCTTTGAACCGCTTTTCCGGTTCAGGAATGCCTGTCTCACCTAACAGCCGGATGGTCTCTCTCTCCGCCTGCTTCACATCCATTCCCATATGTAATCGGATAACTTCGGCGATCTGGTATCCCACTGTAAAAACGGGATTTAATGCCATGGTCGGCTCCTGGAAGACCATGCCGATCTCTTTGCCCCGTGTTTGGCGCATCTGCTCTGGATTCATCTTCAGCAAATCTTGCCCGTTGAAATAGATCTTTCCATTGACCACCCGGCCGGGTGAGGGGATCAGATTTATGATGGAGAGGGCCGCGATCGTTTTGCCGCAGCCCGATTCCCCCACGAGGGCAACCGTCTCCTCTTCATCCACATGAAAGCTAATATCGTCAACTGCCCGGAGTATCCCTTCGTCAAGGAAGAAGAAGCTGCGGAGGTTTTCCACTTTGAGGAGCATCGTTAGAGAAACCTCCTCATCAGCACTTTGGGATCGAAGGCGTCACGCAGACCATCGGCCAGTAGATTAAAGCTCAACATCGTTGCGGCCAGGATCCCGCCTGGGAACAGGGCAACCCACCACGCAACGAGCAAGGCATCTCTTCCGCTGCTCATCATATTGCCCCATGTGGGGGTGGGCGGACGAATTCCTATTCCAAGAAAGGATAGGCCTGCCTCTGCATAAATCATGCTGCTCACCATCATCGCGGCACTTACGAGCACAGGCGAAATTCCGTTGGGAATCAGGTGGCGCAGAATAATAGTCCGGTGGGGAAGTCCGATAGCACGAGCCGCTTCAGTAAACTGCTTTTCCTTCAAGGATAAAACTTCGCCCCTTATAAATCGGGCTGTTCCCGGCCAAGAAGTCAATCCAAGGATAAGGATCATGGCAACGATACTCGCCTCGAAGACGCCGACCAGCATTAAAAGTAAAAAGAAAGTCGGGAAGGCGATAAAGATATCCACAAACCGCATCATAAGATTGTCTATGAATCCGCCGAAATAACCCGCGACAGAACCGTAAAGCGTGCCGATCGTTATGGCGATCAAAACAGCCAAAAGCCCAACAGATAATGAAACTCGGGCTCCATAAAGGGCCCTGCTGTAGAGATCTCTGCCATACTCATCCGTACCGAAGGGGTGTTGCCATGAAGGCGATTGATAGCGAGTCTCTAGAACATTATCTATAGCGGAGGGATCATGTGTGGCTAGGAAAGGAGCTAAAATGGCGATCAGATAAAAAAAGCAGATGACATACAGTGATATAACGGCCAGCTTGTTTTCTTTGAACCGACGGGATGCCAGGACTAATGGAGTTTTTATCTGGGGCTTTTTGATCTTTTCGGTTATGAATTCATATGTATGTTTGACGGATACAAAAACCATAGCTATCCAAGAAAGGATTATAAAAATGACGGCCAACCAGTGATCGATTGCCTTAGATTGAAACGTTTCGATGATCCTTTCCCAGCGGAAGAATACGAGTAGGGCAATCGCACCGGTTCCGAGCAAAAGGTGGATCCCCAACCTGGTTTGCTTTTTGAACAACAGATGTCCCGAGCCTGGAAGTAAAAAAGCTCCCAGCAGGATGAGTTTTTTAAACCGGCTTTTTCTTTTCATACGATACTCTTGGATCCAATGCGACATAGGTAATGTCTGCCAACAGGTTGCCCACGATGGTCAAGATTGCCGAGATCATCAGCGTAGCCATCATTACAGGGTAATCACGTCCCCCCACGGCGCCCACAGCTAGTGTTCCCATCCCGGGCCATGCGAAGATGGATTCGATCAGGACAGAACCGGAGAGGAGGGCCGGAAGATGAAGCCCCAGGATCGTTACGAGCGGGATCATAGCGTTGCGGAGTGCGTGCTTGAAGATGACCATCTTTTCTTTGAGGCCTCTTGCTCTTGCCGACAGAATGTACTCCTCGTTCAAGACCTCGAGCAGGCGGTTGCGCACATAGCGGGCCTTGTGGGCGGCAGAACCTATCCCCAAGACAAAAACTGGCAAGATCAGATGCCAGATTCGGTCGAGGATCTTCCCACCCAGTGAGAAAAACTCATAATCCATAGACCGGGTTTGGGATGTCGGCAGCCATCCCAGGTAAACGGAAAAAACAAGGACGAGCATCAAAGCCATCCAGAATCCCGGGATGGAATAGACGATAAGGGAGCCCAGTGTGACACTTTTATCAAGCGCCGAATACTGTTTGACGGCCGAGACGATGCCGATGATGATGCCAAGAGACGTGCTGAATAAAAGGGCCAGCAGCGTCAACTGGAGGGTATAGGGGATTCTTTCGGTGATGAGGTCGATCACCGGCCGGCGATAGCGGAAGGATTCTCCGAAATCGCCCTTGACGACGTTGCCCAGCCACCTCACATACTGCACATGGATGGGTTGATCCAGACCATATTTCTGCCGGAGGAGCTCTATGATCTCCGGATCGATCTGGCGCTGGCGTTGCTCCTCCATGTACATATCCATGGGATCGCCGGGGGCCATATGGCTGATGAAAAAAGTGATGGTGAGGATTCCCCATGTTAAAGGGATCGCTTGTACAAGCCGCTTAAGGATGTGTCTCCACATTCATCCATCCCCAACCACAATTGAAACTACTATATATGGAATGATGACACAGTTCAAGGATTCATAATTGGGGATGATTCTATTTTTCTTCTTCTTCGATCCAGAGATATTCCATGAACCAGGTGGGATCAGAGTAATCTTCAAGACCTCGGACTTTTTTGTGAGCGATTAGGATCTTGGTTTCAGGAAAAAGAGTGGTTATTGGGAGATCTGCTGCATATATCGGCTTAATTTTTTCGAAAATTTCTTTTCTATTCTCAAGTTCAGGTTCATTTTTCGCGAGCTTAAGCAGTCTGGTCATTTCTGCGTTTTCGTACCCTATAGGAGAATTCTCTCCGAAGATACTTAAATGTCCACTAAATGCTCTCGGCGAATTTTGGAATTTGCTAAAGGCGGCCTCAAAATCGCCCGAGCGGAAGCGTGAGTTCAGCGTTCCCTGTAGTTCCTGAATCTCCATACGAATCCCTACACGTTTAAGCTGGTCTTGGACGTAGACCGCTGCTTTATCCAAATCTAATCCTAAAGTTCTGTCGACATTTGCTGTAAATCGAAATGGCTGCCCCTCTTTCTCTCGCACTCCATTCTCGTTACGATAGTGCCATCCTGCTTCCTCTAATAATTGTTCTGCCCTCTGCGGATCATACGGAAGCGGTTCGGGAAGGTCATCATTGAAATGCTGGAATGTCGTCGATATTCCGTCGAATAGAGAAAGGTCATCAGGATAGTAAAGTAAACGGGCAAGTTCGCGTCGATCGATCGCCATCGTTAAAGCTTTTCTGATGGATGAGTCGCTGAAAAGTGTGTGGCGGTGATTCCAAAATATAGCCCCCACATACCAGGTCCGCTTGTAATGGACGCGGAAGCGAGAGTCATCGCCCAATTTGGGAACATCAGAAAGGTTGGTTTGGATCACATCCACATTCCCGCTCAACAACTCTGTTATCCGTGTATCGCCACCGAATTTAAGGATGACCTTTTGAATCTTGGGTATGCTCCTGTAGTAATCCGGATTCGCTTCGAGCTCGATCATTGTTTTGGGAATGTGTCGGACATAACGATAGGGACCATTCCCTATGGGCTGTGTCCAAAATTCCCATTTCCAGAATTCCTTAGGATCGAGGCTCTCGAGCAGATGTTTCGGCCAGTAAACACTCCAGTAGTCAAGAGCATACGTGCTGGATTTTTTGTATGTTATGGTAAAAGTAAAATCGTCGATGACATCATAAGAGTCAATACCTCGCATCTTCTTTAGGTCGAGTAATTGATCCAACAAATCAAAGGAAAACTTGATGTCGTGAGCGGTCGTTGTCACTCCATCGTGCCACCTTATGTATTTGTGAAGATGGAAAGTCCAGGTCTTATAGTCAGGAGAGTGTTCCCATCGTTCAGCTAGCGCTGGTTTTGGCTCTCCAAGGGAATATTCCACCAATGGGAGAAAGACAAGAAGACGCGGCGGACTGTCAAAGTAAGGTCCCAAAATTCTTTCATCTCCTATTGAGAGCACCGTGATTTTAGATTCGGCTGATGACTGCTGCCCACTTTTTTGAGTGCATGAATAAGATAGAAATACCGTAATTCCGACTAATAATACGATCCAAACTTTACTCTTCATCTCTTTGACTCCTCTCTCCAGACATGCCCCATCAATACTTTTCTTATATTTTGCATGTATGAATTGACGTTCAATCCGTCTATCAGAGCGATTTGCATCCATAATCCCCATTCCAGTGCTTGAAAAAAACCTATGGTTGCCTTTGGGTTTGCGTGGGCATGAATTTCGCCGTTCTCGATCCCTTTCTTGATAATTTTTGCGCCTCTTTCTTCGATAATCCTGAAACTTTTATTTATAAGTTTTCTCAATTCCTTCGAATTCATAGCTTCTGAGAGTAAGCCAACCATTGCTCTGCAATTTTTCTTGGCTTGACTGTCTGAGGCATATTTGAATTCATTTTTGAAGAATCCTGCATAGGCATCTCTAACGGAATCGATGCTCTCGATCTGGGTGTAGACACGATCGATGTTTTTCTGTATCCCCTTTTGCATTTCTAAGAGAATTTCACTTTTGTTTTTATAATAAGTATACAGAACTCCGGTGGTTGCGTTCATGCGGCGGGCGATCTCCCTCATAGTCGTTTTTTCATAGCCCTTTTCCATAAAGCTCTCCCAAGCGGCCATAATGATTTCTTTCCTTCTTGAATCGGCATATTCTTTTTTGAGTTTAGGCATCGAAACCTCCTTCTAAAAGAGAACGTTTGTTATTCATAAATAACGGTTGTTATATAATATAACGAATGTTATCTTATTTGTCAAGGAGTTTTTATTTTTTTTTAAATTTGTGTAATTTTGGAGTCCAACGGAACTATTCCTCTTCGATCCATAGATGTTCCATGCAATCTAGTGGGAAAGCCCTGTATGGACTGCTAAGTCCTTTAATGCGTTTGTGTGCGACACAAGAATGAATCCGGGGAAACAAAAAAGTCAAGGGGAGGTCCTGGGCCATAAATGGCATGATCTCACTGACTATTCGGTTGATTTCATCAGGATCGGCGGTTCTTTTATACTCTTTAAGGAGTTCGATAACAAGGGGATTGTTGTATCCTAGGGGTGAGTCCTCTCCGAACCATTGAAGGAGTTGGTCTGGACCCTGGTAGAGGCGGCCAATGGCCGCCTGGAATCGGCCGGATAGTATTCTTGTCCTGGGAAGATCCTCCTCAAGACTCTGGATCGTCATCTGGATTCCGATTTGCTGTAGCTGGGCTTGGATCAATATAGCTGCTTCTTCGTACGATCCCTCTGCTGAGTACCCTGAGGGGATAAGGACTTCAAATCGAATAGCTTTACCGTCTTTTTTTCGGACGCCATCATTACTCAATTTCCAACCGGCTTCATCGAGCAAATGCACGGCAGCTTCTTGATCAAAAGGAAGAGGAGCGGGTATTTCGTCATGTCTGTATTGGTGTCCGGTGAACAAAACATCGAAAATTTTAAGATCTTCAGGCATATTGAGCACGCGAAGTAGTCCGGGTCTGTCTATGGCCATGGTCAAAGCACGTCGAACCCTCGGATCAGAGAATAGGGGATCTTTTAAATTCCAATAGATGGCTGTGAGTGAATGAAAACTTGAAATGGCATAATACGTCTGGAATTGAGGGATTTTTGCCAATTTTGGGATGTCCGAGCGATTGAAAAACGACAAAGCATCCACATTTCCGCTCATAAGTTCAGTGAGAGAGAAGTCAGAGCCGAACTTTAGGAGAACACGCTCAATTTTAGGTTTTCCTAAATAATAATCGGCGTTTGCCTCAAATTCCATCAAGGTTTTGGGAATGTGGCGGACATATCTGTAGGGACCATTTCCAACGGGATGTGTCCAGAAATCCCACTCCCAAAATTTCTTTGGGTTCAGGTTTTCGAGTATGTGTTTTGGCCAATACACCAACCAAGTCCCTAGAAAATTTTTGGGCGACTCGAAACGGATGGTAAGAGAATGGTCATCGTGAATCGTGATAGATTGCATTCCAAACCATGCATCATCATATAGGATGTCAGGGCGAGAGATCAGCTCAAAAGTGAATTTTACGTCATGGGCTGTGACTTTTACTCCATCATGCCATTTCACATCCTGGCGGAGATAGAATGTCCAGGAACGATAGTCCTCGGAGTGATGCCATCGCTCGGCTAATTTTCCTTGTGTGTGTCCGTTCTCATCAATCGTGAACAAGGGTAAAAAGACAAGAAACTTGGCACCTACATCCATATATGGCGACAAAACCCATTCATCCCAGGGATAGAGAACTGTGATGGTGGAAGCATCGATTTTTGAACGTTCCGGTTGTTTCTGGCAGAAGAGGTGCAAAAGTGAAAACAAAATGAGCAGAATTGGTATTGAAAATCGATTTTTCATTCTTACTCTTCGATCCAGAGGTGTTCCAAATATTTGCCGGGATCACTCCGATATGGACTTTTTAATCCCCGAATACGCTTATGAACCACACTGAACCTAACTCTTGGATAAAGGAAGGTCCAAGGTATGTCAGATTGGAATATGGGCCAGAGTTTTATGGCTGTGTTATCTACTTCTTCCATTGTAGTACAAGAGAAAATTTTTTTCTGTAAACGATCGAATTCTGGATTTTCATATCCTCCATAATCCCACCCGTATCCGAAAGGCATAAAGCCACGATAAATCGCATCGAATTTCCCTTCTTCCTGTCTTCCGACAATGACACTTAATTCCATAGTGACCGTTTCCACGTCGATACCCACTCTCCGGAACTGGTCTTGGATGTACACAGCCCCGGGCATGAGTTCAGCATTGAAGAGCAGTGAAAAGCGAAATTTTTGGCCGTTCTTTTCACGAATCCCGCCCTTGTTCGTTTCTTCCCAGCCAGCCTCGTCCATGAGTTTTTTAGCCTGTTCAGGATCAAATGGCAAAGGCTCAGGCACTTCCCCACGTCTTAAATGACGGGGAGTAATGGCTACATCGAAGATCGGAGTCTCTTCGGGGAGATTAAAAATTTGAGTGAGTTCTCTTCTGTTGATCGCAAGTGTAAGAGCTCGACGAACTGACGGATCCTCAAAGAGGGGGGTTTGGTGGTTCCATATAATGGAGAAAACATCGGTAACCCTAAATTCGTGATAAAGATTGAAACGAGGATCCTTCGTCAGTTGAAGAATTTCTTGAGGCCGCAAATCAATTGCAGCATCCACATTTCCGCTCAAAAGCTCGGTCAAAGGGTTGCCACCAAGCTTGATGACAACATGTTCTATTTTCGGTTTTTCTCTGAAGTAATCTGGATTGACTTCTAGCTCGACCATGGTATTGGGTAAACTGCGTACGTAACGATAAGGGCCATTGCCCACCGGCTGCTTCCAAAACTCCCAAAGCCAAAATTTGCTTTTATCGAGCTCGCCTAACAAATGCTCAGGCAAAACTTCTGTCCACCCGTAAATCAACGCATAAAATGGCCGCTTTGAACGGAGATGACAGGTAAAATCATCGGTGATTGTGATATTGTCGAATAATTTGACTTCATACATGAGATGTGGATCCGTCATAAGCTCGATAGTGAATTTGACATCACGGGCCGTAACGGGTTTTCCATCGTGCCACCTGACATCCTTACGCAGATGGAAGGTCCACTCCGTGTAGTCTTCGGAATGATCCCAGCTTTCTAGCAAACCGGGTTGCCTTTGCCCCTCCTCATCTTCATATATCAAAGGAACGAATATAAGATACGAGGCGGATCGACCGTCTCGAAAAACATTCTGCTCGGTTTCCCTCCAGCATAGCAGGGTTATTTGAGATTCAGCCCTCATATGTTGTTCTTCTTTGGGGGAACAGGTGCAGGACAAAAACAACAATAGGCTTAAGCTAAATATCGTAAGGATTCTTTTTTTCAATCTTCTTCCCCGATCCATAGGGATGTTAATTCTCCAAGGGGGTCTGCTCGATCGGGGCTGCTCAATCCTTTGATCCGGCAGTGGATAATGGATGTGTTAACGATAGGAAGAAGAAAAGTGGCGGGGATGTCTCTGACCAGGATCTGCTGGATTTTCAGGTACAGATTATCCAATTTTTCTGGATCGATGGTCGTCGCGGCTGTATCGAGGAGATCGCTGATCTCGGGATCATAATAACCGGAAGGTGCATTTCTGCCGAACATCCTCAGGTGACCTGCCCACACGTTCAAGAGCCCATTCGAAATGGAACCGAACATGGCTTCGAATTGACCAGAGTCTAAACGCTCATAGAAATTAGCCCTGTCCATGTTTTGAATCTCCATGCGGATGCCGATTTTGCGGAACCGGCTTTGCACATAAACAGGGATTCTACTGTCAATACTCCCTCGTGCTATGGCTGTGAATTGAAACTTTTGGCTATTGCGATCTCTGATCCCGTCTCCATCAGAATCCGACCAACCTGCAACCTCTAAAAGTTCTTGAGCCTTTTGGGGATCGAATGGTAACGGTTCAGGGTATTGTTTTTTTTCGAATTGACGCTTGGTCAGTACTGTATCCATCAGCGGCACATTTGCCGGGTAATTGACCAACGCAGCAAGTTCTTCCCTGTTTATAGCTAGGGTGAGCGCTTTGCGTATCTCGACATCTTCAAAAAGAGGATTTTTATGATTCCAATAAATGGAGTTGAAGACTGAAACCCAGAAATG
>JASFPP010000075.1:0-16525 GCA_050115915.1 Candidatus Aminicenantota bacterium | reverse complement strand
TCTATTTCTTCCCTATTCTCAACTATTTTCCCTTCTTTAATATGGAATATATCAATAACACCAAATTCAATCTTATTCCCTGTAGCAGGGATACCATAATATTCTCCTTCATGAGTGCCTGTGACAGTGAACCTGCCTATAACTTTATCTCCCTTTGCAATTAGTTCATGGATCTTAAAATTATAGTCGTTAGGAAAACCCTGAAATTCCATCTTAAAAGCTTCAATTATTCCGTCCAGGGAAATTGGTTCAGGACTAATGGATGCAGAGAAGTATGCAAATTCGGGTGCACACAGTTGCTTGAAAATCTCAACATTCCCTTTCGCTACTTCCGCCCACAAACCTTTAACAAGAGCTAAATTCTGCTCCTCTAGCGCTGCCTGTGCTCTGAACTCTTCAAGCTCAGCCATCGCTTCCTTGTCCTGACAGCCGACCATAAAGCATAGAATCAGAACTAAGGACAAAATTATGAGTAGTTTTTTCATTTAATTCTCCTGTATGAAATTTGGTTTCTTATTAGCTACTTTTTCTCCTTTGGTGCTTCTGGTGGCTGTTGAGGAGCAAGTGTAAAGCCGAGCTGTGACATCATATCCAGCATATTGTAAAAATCCCATATCTCAACCGCTTTTCCGTTAACAAAATGGGCAATAGATATACCTGAAATCTTCACTTTTTTGCCCGTAGGGGGCATATCGCCCATAGAGCCTGTGTTTGTACCTATCATTGTCCAGCGTTGTGCCATCTTGTTTCCTGCTACAATCATATCGTCAACTGTGAGACCTAGGTCAGGAAAAGCATTGAAGAGAATTCCAAGGTGATTCTTCGCATTTTCTAGACCCACTATGTCTTCTGGAACACCACAGTCATGCCGCACAATCTCGGGAGCATAGACCTCGTCGACTATAGTTAGGTCTGCCTCATTCCACATTCTCAAAATTCGGTCTGTAAAAGTCTGGGCCTCTTCTTCGGTGATTCCCTCAGCTGCCTGCTTCTGGCAACTAAAAGTGAAACAAAGTAGAAAGATCAAAGGTAAAACCATAAGTGGCTTTTTCATGTTTACCCCTCCGCGAAATTTGATGCATAAATTAGATATCAATTGATACTGTATGTCAAGCTAAGCGCAGATTACTCCACATTTAGCTGAAACGCATCAATTGGAATAAAAGGGAGGTTAGAATGACAGTTGAACAAACATCGCGCTATAATATCTGACCTCTTGCGATTCCTATCGCCTGGATATTTCCGACTCCTGTTTTTGGCAGATTCTATTGGCTGAATTTTACGCCTGTGAGAATGCCTTTATCGGTTTTTCTCTGCCAAACGACTCTCACAAATTTCTCTACTCTTCGGTTCTCTTCTTCAGGCAGCTCGTATGTCACTTCGAGCACCGTGCCTGGAGGAAATTCTTTATTCAGAATAAGACACAATCCTCCCTCGCTCATATCCTGAATGATACCAGCTACTCCTGATGGCACGAGCTCTCGGTAGCTCATGTTTGTGTAAACTTCTGTGCGCGGATACTTTCGCTTTTCTTCGGGATTATGAAAGTTGTCTTTCATGCGGCCCCCTTAATATCTTGCTGAATAAGATAGCACGTCAATGATACATGAAAGAAAAGCTTGATTGCAAGAGGCCAAAAATGTGTTTGTTCTCTATTTATGTTTAAGATGAATCACAGCTTTGGAGTGGAAGTTGACTTTTAGTCGCATTGGCCTATACTTATGAGTGTTATGGCAGGGGAGAATGTCTGCAAGGGATTCCCAATCTTTTTTGTTGTGTTCGCCTGTGTCTCTTTCCTTCATTCCCAGAGCCTTGTCGATGTAGCAAAAAAGGAAAAAGAAAGAAGAGCTGCTCTCAGGGCTAAAGGGATTATAAGTGTGGTGGTGACCAATGTTGACTTGGGAAAGCAAAGAAGATTTCCTATGAGTGGCACTCAATCCCAAGAAACTTCTTCTCAAGGAAGGACACAAACAGGTCGACAAACAATTCAAGATCCTTCCACTCGATCGATCTCCCAGCAAAGAGACTCAGAGGAGAGACAAAGCCGTGATGTCTACGGATTTCGCAAGAACGCCACAAAGGTTTTAACCACCACAGTACTAACGGAGAATCCCGAATTTGCCCTTGACCGACCAGACAGTAACTATGCGGAGATATCCTTTGGAGGTATTCTTGACCTTGAACTAAGAGCCAAAAATGGGCCAGGAGATGATATCTTGATTTATGTGAGGCGCTCAGGCACTGAAGGAGGAATTGCATTAGAGGACGGAATTCCTGCAGGAGCAGAAGCAAGGGCGTTTCCAGGAGCCCTGCAATTCGGAGTACTTGTATGGGGGGATAGCGGAGATTGGGAAGCCATTGGGAAAGATATGGGTATCAACAGCCCGGCAAAATTTGACCTCGGCAATAATACTAGTATAAACAGGATTAGAATCATCTTCAGGGCCTTCGGTAACGCTAGTACTGATTTAAGTGCCGATTATTACAAGTTGGCTCCAAAAGGCACTTCGATGGGCATCGATGCTGTGGAAGCCCTCCACTAAAGAATAAAATCCTTGTGTTTCAAACCTTGGAGATTTGAAGGCGTGTTGTAGTCAGACCCCATTTGAATAAAATCTGCAGCCGATCAAATTTGGAGATTGGAATTGCTGCTCGCCACCTTCTTGGTGTTGAGCAGGCCGAATTCAGACTCGATATCGTCGATCATTTTGTCCACTTTGCTTTTTCCGTTAGATCCGTTACCGTTATTTCCCGAAGATTCTGCGGGTGCCTCAACAGGAGCAGCCTTAGCTTCGGTGTCTTCTTCCACAACGATCTCTTGTGGCGTTTCCTCTCCATTCCCCGGTTGATTCTCTGCAAGAATCTCTGGAGAGACATCGTCCACCGCATCTGCAGTCTGGACAGCGACATTCTCTGCAGGCTCTTCTTTTACGGTCTCTTGTGGATTTTTTTCTCCGTCATCTGATGATTGTTCTGTTACTCCCTCTGGTGAGAGTGTTTCTTTCAACTCTTCTTTGGGAGGTTCTTTTACTTCAGGTGCCTGAGGAATCGGAGTTTCATCCACCCCTTCCATGGATTTTTTCCCCATAACATCAAAAATCGTGGATCGCAGTTCCTTTTTCATTATGGGTCGCTTCAAATATGCGGATGCGCCATAAACCTGGATGGCTTCTTTTTCGTGATGGGCATCCTTGTAGTGGTTGGTGAGAATGATGACAGGAATTTTTTTCTTGAATTCCTTGGATACAATGTTGCAGAGAGTGAAGCCATGGAGTTTTGAGAGCATAGGCTCCAAGAGGAGGAGGTCCGGGCTTTCGATCATCGCCTTTCTCAGGCCCTCTTCGCCATCTGTGGCCGTGACGACATGGAAACCATCGGCGGAAAGGAATTGTGAGATAAGCTGGAGATAATCAAAATCAGGATCGATGACCAGTACTTTTAGGTCTTTCATTGGATCTCTTCTCGTTTGACTCCTGAATCAAAGCTAAACACGTTGCATAGATTTAGTCGTATTGCCATGGGGGAGAATTGAACATTTTTATTCCCAAGAGATAAAGTTTTCTTTCCCGGGGATAAAATAACAAAATAAATGAATGACTTGACATATTTAGAGACATTTATAGTATAATAAAACAAAATAAAGTGAAATTAAAATTATTTAAGTCGTTGAAACTCGGCATGTATTGATTGAGTCGAAAAACGTGATGAGAACAATATGGTTGGGAAGCAAGGTAATTCAACAGTATTCTCTATTGGATATCCAGGATAAACTTCAGATCAGCAAAGTCACAGCTCTCAAATTGGTCCAATCGGGCAAGATCAAAGCCCAGAAGATAGGAAGGAAGTGGTGGATCAATGAAGAAGATCTCCTGGAATTTTTAGAGGGCAAACGAAGCTAGTTGAAGGTCTTATTGCAACCGATGCAAAAAAAGTCGCTGCTCATTCTTTTTATCTTCAACAGTATTCTACTGGTTGTCAGTTGGATCTTTGCTCTTTATTCTTACCCACGTCTCCCTGATTTGATGCCTTTTTGGATCAACTTGATGGATCAGCCGCTGATGCTGGCAAAGAAATCACCCGTCTTTTTTGTCTACCCGATCATCCAAACGCTCTTTGCATTTTTGTTTTTAGGCATTGCTTACGTATTATCCCTGAGAGAAAAGGAGATATGGCAGAAGAAGCTTTTAAAGGATCATGCGCTGCTGAGCCTCATATTTTTTAATCTGATCTTTATCCACATTCAAACGAGCTTGGTCCTTCTGGCCCATCAAATTAGAGGAGGAATTAACAGAACATATTTTTTTATGATCTTTATCGTTATTCTCCTCCTCATTCCGTATTACAGGATGCGTGCCAAGAGCATTTCTCAAGAGTATTAAATAAGGCATTAAAGGAGGAATCATGAAAATCAGAGGATTTATGGTTATTTTGGTCCTCGTTGCCGTTGTAGTTTTTTTCCTCTATACATTAAAATCCGGGGGAGACAAGGATATTCCAGAACAAATAGAAGCTTTTTCTCGGACCAAACAAAAGTTAACGGAAACCAATCTGGCCTCTCTAGAGAAGGAGATTCTGGCCTATATCGTGAGCCATGGGGCCGCCCCCCAAAGTCTGGATGATATTCGCATCTCGCCAGCGCTCACAACCGGAAAGTGGGATGCCTGGGGGAAAAAAATCCGGTATGAGCGACTTTCTGACGAAAATTTTCGGCTCACTTCAGCGGGTCATGACGGAACCTTCGGCACCAAAGATGATATTACGAAGGAGTATTAACCTGGATTTTTTATGAGTCTGAGTTAAATAGGGGAGACGCTTAAGGTTTTTTAAAGAAGAGTATTTTATTTCTTAGTTTTTTCCAAAAGTTTTTTTTCTCGCCGTCTTCGATCATTAATTTTTCTGTTGATTGCCGGTAAAAGGAGGCCTCTCTTTTGGCATTCTTGTACTGGAATGTCATGAGGTCGTATTTTTTCCTCTTTTTCGGATGGCTTAGAGTAAGATAAGCCCGTTCGATCTGAGCCGCCATCTTTTTTCGATCGCCCTCTTTCACCAGATTGTAATGGGCCAGCGAGTCTTTCTGATAGGCAGCCTTGGCCACTATATAAGCTTTTTGAATCTCTTGCTGGGAAGCACTCCTTTTAATGTTTAAAACCTCATAGTGGTTCTGCTCTTCGAGTTTTTTGAGACTCATGGTACTTTGGCCTCTCGGATTATCCTGTCGGATTCCTTCCTGCTGGTTAATTTATCCGCAATGGATTTGATTGCATTTGCTGTCTTCGAATACGGATGATTGATCATGAACGGAGTGATTCCCTTCAGACTTAAATGGACGTTCTCATCGAAAGGAACGGCACCCACGAATTTGAGCTCCACAACAAGATATTTTTGGACGACATTTGCGATCGATTCGCCCAGTAAATCATCACGCTCGTCTCGAGCTTTATTTATTATAAGACAAGGTTTGAACCTCTGCAATGCCCTGTAGAGTAAGTCAGCATAAAATTTATCGTGAGATATGATCTCACTGAAAAAACTGTAGATCGATTTCGAAGTGTCTTTGATCTGATCCGAAACTCTTTTTGCCAGGTCTTCGATCCCGTAGTGGTTTATATAGAATTTAAGGATTCTGATGATGCAGGACTTTAAAAAGTAATAGGCATTTTCTATGGCGGTGGGCTCAGGATTCACCACGAGAATACCTGGATTGGACAGCAGAAAAAAATCAATACAATTATAGGAGGATCCTGTCCCTATATCGATGATAACTCTCTTTGCATCAAAGGCTTTTATGTGCCGTATGAGCTTTAGCTTTTTGTAATAGTTGATATTGGAGGTAAAAAGAACGTTTTCTGTTCCTCTGATCAGTCTCAGTCCTTCAAAAGGTGTAAGGGTTACCGTGTCTTGAAGTTTTGTCACCTTATTCGTGAAAAAGTGGCCGAGATCGACGTTGGATTCTTCCATCCCTAAAAATGTGTGTAGGTTTGGTCCACCCAGGTCGGCATCGATGAGGACGACGTCTTCTTTTATCCGCGAGAGATGGATGGCCAAGCTCGATGAGATAAAACTTTTCCCCGTGCCACCTTTGCCTCCCCCCACGGCCCAGATCGTCTTCGCGGAATCTCGGTGGAATGAAAGTATTGGGATCTTCGGTTCGTTCTCCATTTTAGCGACACATTTTAACATACTCCCCCTGATAATTAAATAAAAAACGCCTACTTTGCATCGATATTTGTCATTTGATTACCCCCTCAAAATTGATATCGAGATACTTTAGAAAAATTTATTCAAGGAGCGGAGGTTCTAGAAAAACAACACCAATTCGAAGAGTTTTTTACAAAAAACAGAGTAAAAACACAAAAACAGACAGCACTGCCTCTTGAGAGTGCGGAAAAGTGTTGAAATCAGTTCGTTTTTCTGGTATCTTTCTTGTTTACATCAACATTCCACATTCGGAGACATGTCTACTTGAAAGCTTATGGCGACCTCGACAGCAAATTCAGATTTGTAATCCTGGCATCAAAGAGAGCAAAGCAGTTGCTCCAGGGAGCAAAACCTAAAATCAAGACCAAATCAAAAAATCTTATTCAGGTTGCGCAAAAAGAAGTCAAACAACGTCTGATCGGTTACGAAATTGTTCAGCCCAAAGCCGAAGAATTCCAAGGCGGTGAAGATGAAGCCTTCATCGGCGAGGAGCTCGGGATTGGTGAGGAAAGCATCCTGGGAGAAGAAGCTCCAGTGAAAGAGGACGCTCCAGACGCCGAAACGAAAGAAAAGAAAGACACTCCCAAAAAAAGACCAAAGACCTCAAAGCCAAAATCCACAAAGAAAAAATCCAGCAAAACAGAATAAAAAACGATTCCTTCCTCACTCCTCTCTTTTTCTATTTTTTTCTTTTTCTGTTTGTATGAGCTGGACGTAGTCTTGCTTGATAAATTGGTCTTTTGAAAAGCCAAGCTCATTCGCAAATTTCACGATCTCGTTCTGTTGCCCTTCGAGTTCAAGAAAATTTCCTATAGGTGTCTCATCCAAGCAGATAGTCAATTTTTTTCTGCGGAAAACAGTCCTGAATTTTACATACTGGAATACGGATTGAAGTCCTAGTGACTTGAGGATTTTTTGGAGTTGCTTTGCGTTCTTGACTTCTGTTTCGTACTCCTCCCTGATTTTGAATTTTCTCGATTTTTGCTCTGGTCCTTTGAATGTGAGAAATGTTTTTTTATTGATTTTGCGTACTCTCAAGGCAAAGTGTTTATTTCTGAGCTCTAAAGAGGGACGATCGTAAAAAGTGTCATCGTATGAATGCCGTTCTTTGGTGAGTAGCGCACCCTGCTCGAGAATCTTTTCTTTCACAGCGGCAAGGTGATCGATTTTGATTTTGACTTCGATCTCTAGCATGGATAAAGGGTTACAGGTTCCGGTTGAGTACAAAATCCGGGACCAGTTCCAGCGATTCACGGAAGATGGAGGGAGGGAATTGAGCGATGATTGCCTTGGATTTGAGAGCGTAGCTTTCGGCTTTGCTGTAGGTATAGTCCAGGGCCCCGTTCGACTTCACTATCTCGAGAATCTCGGTTTTAGCGTCCTTGTCGAATTCGTTATTCTGGATCAGTTGAGTCATTCGGTCTCTGTTTTCCTTGCCATCGTGATTAAGGGTGTAGATCAAGGGAAGAGTAATTCGGCCCTCTTCTAGATCCGTCAGCACAGGTTTACCGAGTGTTTCAGTGTCCCCGGTGTAGTCCAAGAGATCATCGATTATCTGGAAGGACATTCCGATGTTTCGACCGTACTCTGCCAGTTGATCCTGGTCTTTTTGTAAAACATGGCAGAGAATTCCCCCGATAAGACATGAAGTCCGGAAGAGAGAGGCCGTTTTTTTGTCGAGGATATCGAGATAATTCTTCTCTTCCAATTGTAAATTCCCGCTCATGTAGTATTCGTATAGCTCTCCATCTATCATCTGAGCAGAGGTATCGGTGAGGATCTGGATGATATCTTTGTGTGCGCTCTGAACTGCAAGATTGAGACTCTTGATGTAGAGGTAGTCTCCGAGAAGAACGGTGATGTTCGAACCCCATCTGGCATGGACGGTCGGCCGTCCTCGTCTCACGTTGGAGTGGTCGATAATGTCATCATGGATAAGACTTGCCGTGTGGATGGTTTCCACGAGTGCTGACATAAGGATGTGCTCTTCACCTTTATAATCAAAAAGCCTGGCGCAGAGCATCAAAAGTGCGGGCCGGATCCTTTTTCCGGCTTTTTTAAACAGATAATCGCTGATTTCGGCTATTATTGGATTCTCTGATTCGGTGAAAAGCTTGAGAGTCTCTTCGACTTTTCCGAGATCTTGCTGGATGTCTCTGTATAGATCGATGAGCGAGACATTCTGTTCCAACTGAGATTTGATGAATGTTTTCGCGTCTCTCATCTTAAGCGACCTGTGGCGATATTATGGGCCATGTCGTGGCAAATATATTAACATCTCGGTTTTTGAATTTCAATCTGAAAGAGCGATTCAAAATTGGACGTGGTTTTTTCTGCGAATTTTGCCAGCGGCACATTTTTGAGTTCTGCAAGATAGCGTGCGGTTTCTTTAACATAAACGGGTTCGTTCCTTTGTATCTTTCCTCGATAGGGGAACGGAACAAGATAGGGAGAATCCGTCTCGACGAGGAGTTTTTCCAAGGGTGTCTGGAGCGCAACTTCTCGCAAAGAATGGGCTTTAGGGAATGTGAGGATACCAGAGAAAGAGATCAGGAAGTTATATTCTATCATCGCTTCGGCGAATTCCCCATCTTCGGTAAAACAGTGGAGTATGCCGCCTTGTGTGAAATTTTCTTCTTTGATGGCTTTCAGTACCTCGTCCCTAGCGTTACGGCTGTGGATGATAACGGGAAGACCGATATACTGGGCTATGTTGAGCTGTTGCTTGAACACTTTGACCTGGGCATCTGGGGGCGAGAAGTTATAGTGAAAGTCCAATCCGATCTCCCCAACAGCCAGTATATCTCCGTCCTTCGCTAAGGCCTCAATTTTTTGGAGAGATTCTTTTGTGGAGTTTTTGGCGTTGTGGGGGTGAATGCCGCCCGCAGCGACTATATGCGCGTATGCTTGAATAGTTTCAAGAGTGATTTCGAGTTCTTTATCGTTTGTGAGCTCTGTGGGGCAGAGGATGGCTCCTATACCTTCATGTAATGCTTTTTGAATGACCTCATGGCGGTCATTTGCGAATTCATCTCCGCTCAGGTGGGCATGTGAATCGACGAGTAAAATCAATTCGGTTCTATTGCATGAGCTTCTGTTTCAGCTGACGCAACGGGAGGGCTCCGAAGCTGAGCACTTTGTTGAGGAATTCTTTTCTGGTGTAGGCATTTCCTCCTTTGAGTTTTCTGTATTCCTGTTCCATATCGAGAAACTCTTGATAACCTACGTAGGTATAAGCTGATTCACCAGGATTCAGTAAGATCCTGTTCCAGTTCAGTTCTGCTTCGGCTTCGGTGAGAAAGGCTCCTCTCGTCATGTAGGCGATGGCCTGTTCCTTTGTCATTCCACCTTCATGGATATTGAAGTCGAGATTGAAGTCGATGACTGCCTTCAACTGATTCTTCAGTTGATTGAGGCGTAACCGGAGGTCGTAATTTCCATAACCTGCATAAAGCAGCATCTCATCGACAAAAACAGACCATCCTTTGAGAAGTGGCATGTTTGGGTAAATTTTTCTCACCATGGATGGATTTTTTTGCGTAAAGTAATAGGGTACAAATGTCCCTGGATAGACATTTCGGCAGGTGAAAAAAGGAACAAAGAAGTTATTGAATTCCTCGAGAAATGATGCGGCGACCTGCTCATCCTCAGTCTCTGGAATGAGGGATACATAACACACAAAGTCTTCAGATGTCTCATAGGCTGCTGGCGGAACGGTCTTGCTCCATTGTTTGGCATGGGATTCAAGGGGCATGGTCTCGATAGCCAGATCTGCTTCCGGGAGGTCCAGAAGTTGACTGTCTAGGAGGAAACTTTTTATCTCTTCTTTAGAGGCTTTGATCTGTTCGAAGAATTCATCCTTGGATATGTGATCTCCTTTTATTTTGTCGATCACTCCCTTGATGGCGATATTTTTTACCTCTTCTTCCCCGCGTTGAGTCGTGAGCTGTTCGAGGTTGATATTGGGATACATGATCCTGTAGAAGGGAATGCAGACAAGGAACATCTCTCGACGGATATTGTTGTAATCTGCTGTGGCACGGGCGACGAGATCTTGAAGGGGAATGCTGTTCTGGAAGGTTCCCCGGATCAATCGACGGTGGGCTTCGGCCAGGCGGAAAGTCCCTGTGGATCGGGGAAGGAGTTCCGATTGAAGAAATGTTTGATAAGCTTCGAGCTCAGGGATCACTTTCGCAAGCTCTCCCTGCAGTTTGGGTTTGTGGGCATTTGGTGTTTGGTCTATTAATGCTGGCAGCTCGTCCTTGTAGAACGCAAGTATGGCAGAGAACTGAGTAATGGCGGTTTCTGTGTAGATCTGAGGGGGAGTTTTCAGGTTTTCTTTGGCCTGTTTGATGAGTTTGGGCAGATTTTTGAGCCGGTCCGTCGCGTTCTTGGCTCTTTCTTCTGCCGGAGCAAATTCTTTGGTGAGCAGGCTCCGGACGCAGTTGTTAAATATAGAATTGTAAAAAAGCGGATTGTATTCCCAGGGCAGAAGATTTTCGTGCTTTATAAGTTCTCTATCCAGGCCGTCCACCATCATGGCGTGGTCGATTTGGAATTCGGGGCTCAGTTTTGTGCTGTCGATCTTGGCGACGAGATCCTGATTGAATTTGTCCAGTTCTTCATGACGTTTTTCGATGTTGCCGCCCTTCATGTCCTCGAGTTTATTGTCGTACTTGTGGTATCCCTGTAGAGTTCCCATCGTGGGATAAAATTTCCATAGCGCATCGAAATAGTCATCAAGGAACTTGAGAAACTTTTGGTCTTCTTCGTTCTGCTGGGAATAAAGCGCTCCTGCTGTCCAGAAACAGAAGACAAGGATGAAGAGTGCCGTGGTGATTTTTCTCATATCGTCCTCCTGTGGCAAAGCCTTTTTTTGCGGAAAGTGTTCATATTACCTGAAATACGATTTGAAATCCTACCACAAAAATATCAAGAAAGGCAATATTTCACCTTAATTAATCCATGCTTTACCAACGAATAACAGCCGATGCCCAAGTGAATCCGGACCCGAAAGCCGTGAGGACAACGATGTCGTTCATTTTGATCCGGCCTTGCTTCAAGGACTCATCGATGGCAATGGGGATTGAAGCCGCTGTTGTGTTACCAAAACGGTCGATGTTTCTGATGACTTTTTCTACGGGGATACGCAAGTTTCTGGCAACCATTAAGCTGATGCGGTCATTCGCCTGATGAGGGATGAGGTGGTCGACATCTTCGATCGTCATTTGGTTGGCTTCGAGCGCTTCCCTTACTGCTTGCGGCATCTTTTCAGAAGCATTTTTAAACACGATCTTCCCGTTCATGCGGGCAAAATATCCTTTTTGATCCAGAAAGTTCTCGGGAAAGACAGGATTGTCATTCGGGCTCGGTTTTTCCATCCATAGGTCGGAAATATGCCTTCCATCGGCGAACAGATGAGTCGAAAGAATGCCTCTGTTATTGTCGTGCAGAGAGTTAGGCTCCAGGATGACAGCACCCGCTCCATCCCCAAAGAGGACAGCAATATCTCTTCCTTCATTCGAAAAGTCCAGGTTGTGTGATTGGACCTCTGAGGCGACGAGAAGAATTTTTTTATAGGTTTTAGCTCTGATGTACTGGTCAGCGATAGAAAGTCCATAAATGAAGCCGCTGCACTGATTTCTCACATCCAGAGCACCGATACCGGGAAGTCCCAGTTGTTCTTGGATTATCACCCCGATCCCAGGGAAGTAATGGTCGGGCGAGAGAGTAGCGGCGATGATAAAATCTATGTCTTCTTTATCGATTTGCGCATCTTCAATCGCTTTAAGAGCGGCCTGATACCCGAGATCAGAAGCCCCGACTCCGGAGTCGGCAAAATGGCGTTCTCTGATCCCTGCTCTTTGACGGATCCATTCGTCAGATGTGTCCATCATCTTCTCTAGATCAAAATTCGTGATGACTTTTGGAGGAACATAATGCCCGGTTCCTGTAATGATTGTTTCTGCTTTCATTGCTGATCCTTTTTTTCTGAACTCATAATAATCGATATAGGGGAAAAAATCTATACTTTGCTGTTAATAAATCCTGGCGCGCAAAACGTAAAATATGAAAAGTAATTTCTCTGGAACGTGCACAAATTGTAGTCTTTTTAGTTTTTCTATTTTATGTTTCACGCTTTTGTGTCGATTTTAATCGAGTTGAAATTTGAACAATTATCTGAGTTGAGATATAAATAGAGAGAGTCGTTTACGTCTCGGAGAGAGTTGCATGAAAAGATTCATCCTTTTGATGTTTGTTATTTTTTTGCTGGGGGGACTTGTGTCTTCCGAAGTGGAGAATCTTTTAAAAGTCAGTGTCTCCATAAATCCGCGGAGATTACGCCGGGGCGAGGAGGGGAAGGTCGTTCTGAAGTTTACAGTCCAAGAGAAGATCAGAATCAGCTCCCAACCGTCCTTTACAATCGAGCTCGAGCCATCGGATGAGCTTGTTTTCCCCAAGAATTTCTTTTCTGCCTCCGACCTTGAGATCGAGATAAAAGAGGAAAATGGCAAGGAGTACTTGGATCTCAAGGGCCCGATCGAAATACCCTTTTCCGTGAACATGGATGCGAAACGTGGAAATCATGTTATTGGAGGAAAGGTTAAATATTTTGCATGTTCACAAGAGGAGAGTTGGTGCCTCAAAGACACGGCCAAGTTTTCTTCGGCGTTTTATACCTCTTCCCGTATCTTCCAAAAGAAGAGATAGCCTGGGAGGGATTATAGCCACTGATTTGTTTTATACCAGTCGATGGTCTCGTGTAGTGCCTCTGGTAGCGAGTACTGAGGGGTGAAGCCGAGTATTTCCTGTGCTTTTTGAGTGTCGGCCACCCAGCCATCCTGTTTCAATTCCTCGAATTTCTGGCGGTTGAGGATGCTCGGATCTTTTCGTATTTTTCCCATAACCTCTGCCCCTATGGATACGAGATAGGCAAGTGGAAGGGGGAACTTGAGGCTAAAAAGCTTAACCTGTAGTTCTTCGGCTGCCAGCTTCCCCAATTCTTCCCAGCTCGAAGGATCTGGATTGGCGAAATGAAGGATCTCACCGGAAACGAGCTCCTTATTGATGCATAGGTCCAGGGCGCTTATGAGGTCTTTGATGTAGATCAAACTTACGAGTTTTTGTTCCGATCCGACAGAAGGGAGAATCCCCTTTTGGATGAATTTGAAATAGGGGACGAGCGCTCTGTCCCTCGGACCGAAAACCACGCTTAGCCGGGCTATAACCAAGGGCAGGCTGTCTTTGTGCTTTAAAGCTTCTGTTTCACCTTCCAGTTTGCTCTTCCCATAGGGTGAAACCGGACAAGCCGGCGAGTCTTCCTTGACTGCCGTTCCATCAGAACACGGACCTGAAGCCGCTAAACTGCTCAGATACACGACCCTTTTGGGACACAAATTCTGCTCCTTCAGGGCTTGAAAAAGACTTGCTGTCCCTTGTCGGTTTACTGTATAATAATCAGCAATTTTGTATGCTTTTGTTGAGCCTGCAACGTGAAAGACGTAGTCAATGTCAGGAGGTAGTGAGGGGATATTTAGAAGATCCCCTTCGAGGAGATTGATCTTCAGCCCTTTCAACCATTTAAGGTTGTTTAAATCCCTGACAAGGGCGTATATTTGGGTGTTTGTAAAATTTAGAAAATGATCGACGAGATGGCTTCCGATAAAGCCCGTTCCACCTGTAACTAAAATCTTCATGATTTCAATTGTAAATAAATCGTCTTCTGCGGTCAAACCGAGTGACTGCAGGATGAGGAAAATGTTGTTACCATACAAATCATTTATGATTATTCCCAGAAAAGGAGGGGAATAGTGGACCTTTTTGAGAAGTGTTACAAATTCACACGTGCTGAAGAGGCTATGGCCATGGGATTCTATCCCTATTTTACGCCTATCGAGGAAGTTAGTGGCAACAAAGTTAAAGTCAACGGAAAAGAGATGATAATGGTGGGATCCAATAACTACTTGGGATTAATCGATCATCCAAAAGTAATGAAAGCTGCACAAGATGCTGTCGATAAATACGGTGTAGCCACTTGCGGATCGAGGTTCTTGAACGGGACGCTGGACATCCATGTCGAGTTGGAGGAAAGGCTGGCCAAATTTATGAAGAAGGAAGTCGCTCTTACTCTGAGTACAGGATTTCAGACAAACCAGGGCGTCATTTCAACTCTTGTGGGCCGAGGGGATGCCGTCATCACGGATAAGATGGTTCACGCCAGTATCGTGGATGCCTGCCGTCTCTCCTATGGAGATGTCCACAAGTTTAAACACAATGACATGGAGGATCTGGAAAAAACACTGAGCGCATTGGATGATTCAGCGGGAAAATTGATCGTCGTCGATGGTGTTTTCAGTATGGAGGGCGATCTGACAAACCTTCCGGAAGTCGTCAAGCTGGGGAAAAAATATGGGGCAAAGATCATGGTGGATGATGCCCATGGTATTGGCGTTATGGGAAAGAACGGACGGGGAACAGCGGAGCATTTTGGGGTAGAGGATGATGTCGACTTGATCATGGGGACGTTCAGTAAATCGTTTGCTGCACTGGGTGGTTTTATCGTAGGAGAGAAAAAAGTGATCAGCTATATCAAGCATCATTCCCGGGCGCTCATTTTCAGTGCGAGTATCACTCCCGCTTCTGTGGCCACTGTGCTCGCTACGCTTGATATCATAGAATCCGAGCCTGAGCGGAGGGAGAAGCTGTGGCAGATCAGCGACAAAATGAAGTCGGGATTTGAGGACATGGGCTATGATACAGGCCCCACTGAGACACCGATCATTCCTGCCATTATAGGGAACGATCAACTAGCTTTCATGTTGTGGAAATTGCTGCGGGAGGATGGGATCTTCACGAATCCCGTAATCTATCCGGCTGTTCCCAAGGAACAGAGTCTCATCAGGACCAGCTATTCTGCGACCCATACGGAAGAAGAGCTGGATTATGTCCTCCAGAGCTTTGAAAAATGCGGCAAGATGCTCGGTATCCTAAAATAGCCAGGATTAATAAAGAACTAAGGCCAACCTATCCCATCCTAAAAGAAGTTGGAAGTATTGGACTGCATAGCTGTAGTTAATGACTGGGGAGAAGAATTGGAACGAAAAGGAACATTCCTGGGTTATCAATATCTTGATTATTACATTAAATACAGTATTGGCAGATTTTATGAATTATTGAGAAGAATATGAATTATTCACGAGCTGAGCCAACCCACCCCACCCAATCACAAAGGTGGAGGCAGTAGCCCCTGAAGATGTAGTGAACTACCTCGAAGGGGCTACAACGAAGGCTTTGTAGGGAGATCGGTTCGCCCGAAGGGTAAAAGATGCTGCCAATAAGAAATGGAATGATTTTTTAAATATGTATTTGGCAGCAGCTTATATGAATAATTCATAAAAGTTGGTTAGATCGACTAAACAGTCTTAACTGTCAAAGCAAACCAAGAAAGAGTATAATGAGTACGATGAGAAAAATACGAATACAAACTATGATGTTTATGCTAATAGCGGGCGTTACTCTATTAAGTCTGAATGGCGCTCAGAATATTCTTCCTGTCGACCAGATAGAGGCTGGAATGAAGGGGAAGGGCCGAAGTGTCTTTCTCGGGGATACGATCGAAGAGTTTGATGTTGAGATTGTGGGCGTTATGCGGAACATCCAGCCTAAGAAGGATCTGATCGTCGTAAGGATCGGCGGCCCAGGGATAAAAGAAGCGGGTGTTATCCAGGGCATGAGTGGAAGTCCGATCTATATTGACGGCAAGCTGATCGGTGCATTATCCTACAGCCTTGGAGCTTTTGTTAAAGAACCTCTTGCACTTGTCACGCCGATCAATGAGATGATGGCGATTCCGAAGAAAGAGCCTGCAAAGTCTTCCTTCATGCCGCAGATCCCGATAAAAAAACATCTCCCCCTGGATGAACTGTTCTCTATTTACGAGTCCTATTTTTATAAAGATCCAACCATTATCAATGGGGATCGATCGTTTACTCCTATCAGCGTCCCCCTCGTCTTTAGCGGCTTCTCTCCCCGAGTTTTTGAAAAGGCGAAACACTTTTTTTCAAAGCTCGGCTTTTCTCCGATGAGTGTCAGCATCTCCGGCCAATCGCAGGAGGGAATCACCATTCCTGATTTGAACCTAAAAGGGGGCGATTCCGTCGGCGCACAACTTGTTACAGGAGACCTCATCATGTCTGGAGTGGGGACAGTCACCCATGTGGATGGGAACAGGGTTCTGGCGTGGGGGCATCCCTGGTTTAATCTGGGAACTGTCGGTTATACGATGACCAAAGCGAATGTAATGACGATCGTTCCCAAGCTCGATGTG
>JASFPP010000074.1:0-16552 GCA_050115915.1 Candidatus Aminicenantota bacterium | reverse complement strand
CTGAATCCGAGGCCCTCTGTATTGCAGACACAAAGGAGGCCTGGGTATTGGAGGTCTTCAGCGTAGGCCCTTTTTGGGAGCCTGAAAGTGGCCAACTCGGTGCAATATGGGCTGCTCAGAGAGTTCCCGACGAGCACATCGCTGTTGTTCCCAACTGGAGTATCATCAAAGAGATCGACCTCGATAATCCGGAATACTTCAGAGCTTCGAAAAACTATAAACAGGTTGCTATCGATCATGGTTGGTACGATCCCTCCAGCGGCAAACCCTTCATTTGGCAAGAAGCGTATTCACCTGTTCCCAGAGAATGGGCACTGAGCCGATTCTGGCTTTTTTTCAGCACGTATGCCCCCTCCCTCAAGGAGTGGCCCAACAAAAAACTCAAATCACCATTCAGCAGTTACGATGCCTATCATCAGTATCTCGAGGATATTTCCATCTATCCGTTTTCGGCAAAACCAGATAAGAAACTCTCAGTCCAGGATGTGATTGCATTCCAGCGGTCTGTTTATAAAGGCACGATCTATGACATGACCGCAGACACCGATTGGCTTATACCGGATAGCAAAGGCGGTTTTAAAAAGAGCCCTTTGACGACACCGTTTCCTACACGTGCCATGAGAGAACTCCTGGACATCACCTGGCGCCGGATGGTCTCCAGAGGAGGGTATGGTATGGTCGCTCAACTGAGAGGATGGCTGCCGTCTGCGATCGGAGGCGTTTATTGGTTTTACGTGGATAACCAGTACACAAGCACATATGTCCCCATCTATGCGGGAACTCAAGAGATTTCTTCCCTGTACAAAACGTACGATCCTGACTGGTTCAGCGAAAATTCAGCGAGATGGGCCGTCGATTTTGTGGACAATCTGCTCTATTTACGCTGGCAGGACGCTGTCAAAGATTTGAGGGGAGCCCGCGATCCTCTGGAAGTAAGTTTTTTCGAGAACCAGGAGGCCATCGACAAGGAAGCGCTTGTGCTCTACAAGACAGATCCTGAAGAAGCCAAAGCCTTTCTCACTCGATACACACAGAAGAGCATGGAAAAGACAGTCGAGATGTACCGTAAACTGCGTGAGGTTCTGATCTCCAAATACACGAACAACAATTGGGGACTTTAACCTGGACGGATTATACTATTTGCATCGACTCGTAAATAATGCAGATTCTGTCTTCGAGAGCCGGAGATTTTTAAGACGGCTTCTATCTAACCGCCGAATATGGTAAAGACCTCCATTGCATGCTGTAGCCAGAGCATCCAGTTGGAGACCCATTTCCAGGGAGCTAGCCGGTTGGGTTTGATGGTTTTGCTGTTGTTTGTCCGGTTGATATCGATCACCAGTTTAAAATCCGGGTCGACGATCGCCCTTTTGACTCTCTGGGGCCCCAAGTACTTGAATCTTTTCCATCTATACTGGCCATCCCACTTTTCTATAGTCTCGCTGCCATCCTCGAATATAACGCGAACATCTACAGGGATTTTGACCTCACCCAGCCTTCGAACGAGGACCTCAGACTGGAAGAGCGGTTCTTCACTTTTTTGGCTCTTGTGATCACTGTATTGTTCATTGATCCAACCCTTGGGCACGCGCCTCTGCTGGTTTTTAATCTCTCCGATCGCATAGTCCAATCGGCCCGATCCGTACACGAACTGGTCCAGGAACCAACTCATGTCCTCTCTTGCGTATTCGCTGACAACGTCATAGAAATCTTGGGGCTTTGGGTGTCGAAACCAGTATCGAGTGGAATAGTCTTTTATCATTGCGGCAAAAAGTTCTATACCCAAGAATCGCTTCAAAGTGCGAAGCATCAACTCGGCTTTGGAATAGGAATTGGCCCCATAGCTGTTCGGAGTCATAAACTTCCATGTGAAATTTTGCATAATGTCCATGTCCGATGTTCGGCGATGCCTGGAGATTCCCGATGATTCTATGGGAATGAGTACTTGTTTGAATGTCACAGGGATCCCGAAATAGGACTTGGCGTAGACAGGGACTTCGTATGCGGCGTAGTAGACTTCTGAATCGAGAAAAGAGGTAAAGCCTTCATCCAGCCACGCATTTTCAAATTCGTTACTTCCCACAAGGCCGTAGAAATATCCATGGCCGAATTCATGGATCGTTACCCTTTCGGGTCGAGGGATACGATCCCGAGTCAAGAAGTAGGTTCCGCCTGTGAAGAGCGTTGGGTATTCCATACCGCCGCATCGATTGTTATAAGCAGGATCGACACAGGTCACGGTTGTGTAAGGGTAGTCACCGTAAAACTGGCTGCACAGTCGGATAGAATGTTTCACAGCGTTCATGTAGCGATCTTTCTGATTCCTGTGGTAGGGCTGGAGCAGGAGTGTGATTGAAACAGTCTTACCAGGAGAAAACATGTAATCTTCCTTGAATTCAAGGTAGTGCGGGCTTGCCGTCCAGGCGAAATCATGAACGCTGTGCTGAACGAACCTGTGTGTCGTTGTCCCATCCCGGTTTTTAATCTGCTCTCGATGTTCCCCGGTGGCGCCTATGATATAGTGTGTGGGTACCGTGATCTTTATGTCGTATGTTCCGTAATCGGCATAAAAATTGGTGGTCGCATGAAACTGGTGACAGTTCCACTGCCCATCTTCAAATACACCGATCTTCGGGAACCACTGGGCGATAAAATAGCTTTCTTGGTAGACTCCTGTTCTATGGATGGGCCGGGGAACTTTGGAGGAAAAATCGATCCTTAGAGAGATAGTCTGCCCGGGTTCAACCGGTTGAGGAACCTTCACAGTCATGACTGTCTGGTCATAGAAATTCTCATTGTCAGGGTGACGGAATTCCTGGGTGTGTGTGAGGTCGTATTCGCCTCCGCTCTCTTCATCGATGAGCTGAATAGAGCCGATACGGATGTATCCCCAGTCGTCTTTAGTGTTCGACCTGTAGATCCATTCCCATCTCTCCAATCCTTCCTGCAAAAAATCGCTCATATTATTCTGAAATCCATTCCAATAGAGATGGAACCACAGCTCATCTGCGGGAAAATCAGTGGTGTTAGTCCAGGTAAGGAGTTCTGTAGCAGATATAGTCCTGTTCTCTGTATTGAGTTTGACATCCATCGTGTAGTTCGCAACCTGTTCACAGAAGGGCTCATCGGATGCGAATACATAACAGCCCAAAAGAAGGACAATTAGGATATTCGTAACTGTGGCTTTTTTGATCAAAGGATCCTCCAGTATCTCATGATTCTGACGTGATATTACCACGACATGTAGGACTATGTTAATATATATTATTCATAAAAAATGTCGATATTCATTATAACAACCATAATAGGAAGTTTGTTCAATGTTTAATTTAAGTATTCAATTATGATCGCTTCATTTAATGATTTTTTTATTGATAATCGACATTTTTTACCCTTTGGGCGAGTAGATCTCACCGTATATGCTTTGTTGCGGCCCATTTGTGGTGGACGACCACAACTTCATGGACCGACGCCTCGCATCTACGGCAACCTCAACTCGTGAATAATACATATGAGATGAATTGTCGAAAAAAAATGTCGAAATCCAGCTGGAAAAGTATTCTTATGTCTGATCCCGTTGAGTGGCTGCTCGAAGAGGAAAATCCCTCTTTTCCATGGATGTGGGATACCGATGTTCTGGAGATGCTGTTGATTCTGTCTCGACTGGGTTACCGGGATAATCGAATGCAAGAGGCTCTCGACCTTGTTGTTTTTAAACAGGATGCAAAAGGCCGTTGGATCCTTGAAAATACCTATAACGGCCGCTTCCAGGTCAATATTGAACGGAAAGGGAAACCAAGCAAATGGATCACCTTAAACGCTCTTAGAGTACTCAAGCACGCGGAAAATATGCTAAACACAGGATAATTCGTTGCATTATTATTTTTAAATCATTATCATATTGTTACGGGAATAACAAAACACGAAGGGTTCCATTCTCTGAAGATTAACGTTTTTTGTAGAGAGAGAATTTTGATTGAAGAGATATTTATGGGGATACAAAATAAAGAGGAGGGTCAATCATGTTTGCGCGTGTGACGACTTTGCATTTCAGAACTGACTCTATAGATAAAGTTATAAAGATATTTCAGGAGAGTGTTGTTCCTGCAGCTAAGTCGCAAAAAGGATTCAGACGGATCCTTTTGTTTCTCGATCGCGAATCCGGCAAGGCCCATTCTATTGCTCTGTGGGAAGCTCAGGAAGATGCCACAGCTAATGAAAAAAGCCTCTATTATCAGGAACAGCTGACAAAGTTCCTGCCCTTTTACAAAGCGGCTCCCGTCAAGGAAGGGCTCGAAGTCATATACGACGTCTGAAAACCTGATTTGCACAAAACCGGAAATATTCGCTTTGCGTTGACACTCTTGTGCCACACGTTTGACAGTTTTTCTTCAAATTATTATCCTACCTAACTGTGCCTTTTATCCGACTAAAATAGTGCTGATCTCTTGGGACTGATATTTAAGGATCGACGAACTCATAGAAAGGAAATCCTGATAAGATAATGGAAAGACTCAAGATTCTCGTCTCTGCTTACGCGTTCAATCCCAAAGCAGGGACATCCACTGATTTTGACAGGGGAATCCTGGGTTGGAATCTGGTGGATCTTCTTTGTAGTTCTTATGATATCTGGCTGATTACTCACAGTGAAAACAGCGATAACGTTTTGGACGCGCTGTCGGGGGGGGCCTTACCCAATGTCAATATCCATTTCGTTAATCTGCCAAAATGCTGGCGATTTCTTCAGAAAACAGCAAACGGACGCTGGTTTTGCCAGTTTCTCTGGCAGAGAAGAGCTTTTAAATACGCTCGCAATCTGCAGAGCAAGATCAATTTCGATGCTTTCCATCACCTCACACCGGAATTTGATTGGATCCCGAGTTATATCGGTGCTTATTTACCTGTTCCCTTTATCTGGGGACCTCTAGGGGGAGGGGAAAAGCTTCCTCGAGGATTTGATCCCGGGAGTTCTGCGTTAAGTCGTTTAAGAAACTTGTGGCATCTTTTCGGACAGTGGGTGGGGCGCGGGCATCGTGCACGGAAAGAGGGCGAAAAGACGGCCCGTGCCATTCTCGTCTGTAACCAGGAGACGAGAATGAGGTTCTCCAAAACCGAAAGCCGAAAACTCCATTATTTCCCGCTTACGGGGATTGCCTCGGGTCCTTTGAAAACGAAGTTGAAAAAGAAGCCGTACGGCAAGCAAAACTTCCGGATAATTGCGGCGGGTTCCCTGGAGACACAAAATGCCTTTAGCCTCGCTATTGACGCATTTTCCCTGTTTGTAAAGAGTTTTCCTGAATCTGACTTCGTAATTTTTGGGGATGGGCCCGAACAGAAGGCTCTCGAACGCAAAATCAAAGACCTGGGGCTTGATACAAGAATCAGGATCCATCCTTGGATCGATAATAAAGCTCTCTTTGAAAGAATGAAAGATAGCCAAGTTTTTATGTCCACAAGCCTTCAAGACAGAGCCGGTTTTTTCGTGATAAGAGCAATGTCCGCGGGCCTACCCGTGGTTTGTCTGGATTCGGGCGCTCCAGGAATTATCGTTCAAGAGAATTGGGGGATTCGAGTCAAACCCGAAAGCCCCGAACAATGCGTGGTCGATTTGGCTAACGCTTTAGGCGATCTCTGCGAAGACAGGACCAAACAAAGGAAGATGTCTTTGGCAGCTTCCAGAACTGTTAAAGAACATTACACATGGACAGAGTTGGGAAAGACACTGAAAAGGATCTACGGCGAGGTCCTTCTTCAAGAAGAGGACATCCGTTTTTCAAAAAGAGGGGACGAGCGCTTTTTTTATTGAACAGCTCGTCAGAAGATAAAATACCCATGCAGATTTATATTCCGGGTTGCATATACGATTGGCTCATTGAGCCAATGGTAAAGAGCATCAAGAAAAAAGTCGCCTTCTATTTTCAGGCACATAACCTTTTCCCAGCGCTGGATATTTGCTGCGGTACCGGGACTCAATGCTGCATCCTGAAAAATATACATCCTCATGTCTATGGATTAGACATCGATCCTAAAATGGTGGAGTATGCAGCCAGAAAGTATCCAAACGGAGCATTCGTTTGTGCTGATGCCGTCGACATCCCTTTTATAGATCATTCGTTCAAAGGTGTTCTTATCTCTTTTTCGTTGCACGACAAGACATCCGAGTCCCGAGAAAAGATCATGAAAGAAGCTCAACGTGTGCTCAATGCAGAAGGCACTATTGTTTTTGTCGATTTCGAAAACCCCTGGAACATCCGCTCTAAGCTTGGATCAGTACTATCCTTCATGATCGAGAGATCCGCAGGAAGGGAGCACTTCAGGAACAATCGCCGGTTTCTGAGACAAGGAGGATTACTGGCTTTTATACAGCGGCACCGGTTTGTGGAGGTCGGGCGGTATAATATAGAAATGGGAGCCATCGCTATAGTTCTAGCGAAGCCCCGAAAGAGATTGAATCAGATGGGTTAAATCTGCTTTTCTGTCGCTCAGAGCATCACCTCTGATTCTATAGAAAGCAAACATTTAGAGCCTGATAAACTGATTTCTTCGATCAATCCATTTATGACTTGTATAAATGAACCACTTTAATTATTATTTGGCTTAGCTTGCGGGAAAGAGCGAACAATGAAAAAGTACAAGACGTTTTATGGTTCTAAGGTGGGGCTTCTAGAGATTGAAGGCACAGAAAATGCGATCACCAAAGTGCACTTCTCGGATAAAAAGAGAGTCAAGTCAGATAAAAATCTTCCTCCTATTCTCAAAAAATGCCATAAACAGCTGGCACAATACTTTAACGGAAAACGGCAGAGTTTTTCTCTGGATCTACAACTGGAGGGAACGGATTTCCAAAAAAAGGTCTGGGAGCAATTACAGAGAATTCCTTATGGAGAGACAGTCTCTTACAAGGATATCGCAGTCGCTATCGGGAATGAAAAAGCGGTTCGTGCTGTTGGAAGTGCCAACGGCAAAAATAATATCGCGATCATCATTCCCTGTCATCGAGTCATCGGCGCGGATGGCGATCTTGTCGGCTTCGGCGGCGGTCTTTGGCGAAAAGTCTGGCTCATTAATCACGAAAAAAAATAGAAGAGCTGAAATCCCTGCCTTAGAACACCGGTGAACCGATTAAAGATCTAACTGTTTGACGATCTCAGCAGCGATAAGAGGCGCATTGCCTCCAGCACGGTTATTGATGAGGAGATAAACCCATTTGCCATCTTTGAGCGCCGCTCTTACGACCGTCACAGTGTCTTGAACAGTGCTGGGATCGAGCATACCTGCGACCATTGCATTAAAAGGGAATGCAGCCTTGTAGGTCTCTGCATAATTTTTTCCCCGGGGTGTTAGAAGCCGGATGAGAAGTGAGTTGTCGCTGTTAAAGTTTGCCCCTTGGGCTTTCTCGAATTGGCTGCACAGCGGAGGCAACCATGTCCAGTGGGATAGCACAAGCCCAACGCCATGTTTGGTTAAAACATCAAAAAGGGGTTGTGCCAGCAACCGCCCTGTTCGGATTTCCACATGATAGCGATTATCTTGAGGGATGTTCGTAAAAAACTCGTCCAACTCTGAGGCAAGGTTCTCCGGGGTCGAGGACTCGCTTTTTCTCTGGTATTCCTGCTCGAATATCATTCCTGCTAATGAGTTATCCAGTAAAGAGGTTGCGGGCTCATAAAAACTCTTGATGTACAAATCTGCGTTTAAATAATCCGGATTTTCTGTGAATGTTTGGCCACGACGAAGCTTCTTAGCAAAAACGGCTTGAGGAACCTTGAGGATCATACGATCGGTTTCTGCCATATGTTTTTTGTATGTTCTGAGGACATGGAGGTTCGGAGTGGGATAACCCTTTCGGTCGATTAGCGGGCGGTAAAAGGTAAAATCGATCTCTAGAACGGAAAAATGATCGTAGTATTCCGTTACACTTTCTACAGGAAGGACTTCTTCCGTATAGGTTCTTCCGCCTACTGTCGTTGTCCTTCGGGTTATCCGCCCTTCGTACTTATTCTCGGAATAGATCTGGCCCAGCCATCCAGCATACCTATCGCTCGTCGTACCGATAAAAAGATGGGGATGAATATCCTTGAAAAGAAAATTCTTTTTTTGATCTGTGTTTGTGGCTGTCATAACTCTGCTATAGAATATTAGCACACACAAAAAAATTCAAATAGTCTGCTTGAAGCAAGTGTGTCCAGATCATAATGGAGTGAATATTGAAAACGGAAAACGCAAGGAGTCTACATACCATCACGGTTTTGGAAATGCTAACCATTTTGCTTGAGAAGGTGAAATATTTGTAATATATTATCTAAAACTTAGAAGGAGAGACAAATGGGAAGATACAAAGACCTGGAGAATAAAAGAGTCGTCATCACCGGCGGTGCCAGTGGGATCGGCTTGGCTACAGCTCAAAGATTTTCTGAAGAAGGCACACGCGTTGTGATCTTTGATTGGAACAAGGTGCAGCTCGAAGAGGTCCTGTCTAAAAACCCAGTGTTAAGCGGTGGAGTCCACGTGGATGTCAGTCAGCAAAAAGAGGTCGAGAATGCCTTTCAAAAGACAGATGAAATATTGGGAGGCATCGATATACTCATCGCGAACGCAGGGATTAGCTTCCAGAGTCCATTTCTTGATATGGACTATGCCCAGTGGTCCAAGGTTCTGCGAGTGAATCTGGATGGGGCCTTCCTCTGTGCCAAAGAAGCGATAAGACGCATGAAGCCCCAGAGGCAGGGCGTTGTCCTTTTTACAGGATCGACGAATGGACTGGAGGGGCATCCGTTGTATTCCGATTACAACGCATCAAAAGCGGGAGTCATTCTTCTGGCCAAAACATTGGCTTTAGAATTTGCTCCCTGGTTGCGCGCGAATGCCTTGTGTCCAGGATATGTCCTGACCCCCATGCAGAAGGCCGAATACACAAAGGAGCAGCTTGAGAAAATGAACGCGGATATCCCGCTTCAGCGACAGGCAACACCCGAGGAAGTGGCCGCCTTGTTTGTCTTTCTTGCCTCGGAGGATGCGGCTTTTATAACGGGACAAGCCATAGCTATCGATGGAGGCGAGACTTCCGGAATATTCCTCAAAGAGTTGATACAGGAAAGCAAAGATGAGTGAAGCGAAAAAAAATAGAGAATTCATAAGCCTAGAGGGAAAAGTCGCTATAATTACAGGAGGAGCGTCTGGGATAGGCCTTGCTTCAGCAAAACGGCTCGCCGAAGCCGGAGCGTACATCGCTCTGTGTGATATCAATGAATCGAACGGAAAAGAAGCTGTTGCTGAGATTCAAAAGATAGGGACCGAAGCCAGATTTTATGTGTGCGATGTCACATCCGATTCGGATTGCCGCCGTGTGGTCAATAAGATATTCGGTGATTTTGGACGCATCGACATCCTGTTCAATAACGCCGGAATCATATGGCGAAAAAGTGTTACGGAATTGACGGAAGACGAATGGGATGCTGTTCTGGATGTGAACCTGAAAGCGATTTTTTTGTTTTCGCGCTATGTAATACCTCTCATGGAGAAAAGCAAGAGGGGGAGTATCATCAACGCCGGGTCAGGATGGGGCCTTAAGGGAGGAGCCAATGCCGCCGCATACTGTGCAGCAAAGGGTGGTGTTGTCAACCTCACACGGGCGATGGCCATCGACCATGGAAAACAGGGCATTCGTATCAATTGCATCTGCCCTGGCGATACCGATACGAAACTGCTGCATGAAGAAGCCGTCCAACTGGGATTGCCAGAGGAACAATTTATGAAGGAAGCGTCGGACCGACCTCTTCAACGGGTAGGATTGCCTGAAGATATCGCCAATGCCGTGCTGTATTTTGCCACTGATCTATCCAGCTGGGTCACAGGCTCTATCCTAGTGGTCGATGGTGGCGGTATAGCATAAAAAGGGGAGAAGAAATGGAACATAGGAAAAAAAACATTCATCCGTACATACCCAATTCAGTGCCTTCAGTTCAGGCAAAGATGATGGAGTATTTGGGTATAAAGGATATCGAAGAACTGTATTCAGACATCCCTCAACATTTACGTTTTAAGGGAACGATGAATTTACCCGATGCAATGCCATCAGAGTATGAATTGAAACGTCATGTTGAGGGCATACTGTCAAAAAATCTATCCTGCAACGACCATATCAGCTTTCTGGGGGGAGGATGCTGGCAACACTATGTGCCTGCCATTTGTGACGAAATCAACCAGCGATCGGAATTTTTAACAGCCTATGCCGGAGAACCCTACGAAGATCATGGACGTTTCCAGGTTCTCTTTGAGTATGAGAGCTTGATGGCCGAGCTTCTGGATATGGATGTGGTGAATGTCCCCACATACGACTGGTGCCAGGCAGCGAGCACAGCTATTCGGATGGCAGGACGCATCGCCGGCCGCCGAGATATCCTTGTTGTGGACACTGTTTCGCCGGAGAGACTTGCGGCGATTAGGAATTATTGCCAACCTGTAATGAACATCGTTTTAGTCAGACACAATCCCAAGACAGGCGTGATGGACCTTGAGGACCTCCGGTCAAAAGTGACAACAGAAACCGCTGGTGTCTATTTCGAAAATCCCTCGTTCTTGGGCTTTATCGAGCCCCAGGGTGCTGATATCTCGCAGATCGTCCATGCTCAGGATGCGATTTGTGTCGTTGGGGTAGATCCAGTGTCGCTGGGTGTCATCCGTCCCCCTAGCCAATACGGTGCGGATATCGTTTGTGGAGACATCCAAGGGCTTGGCGTCCATATGTTTTTTGGGGGAGGACTCGGAGGTTTTATTGCCACACGGGACGAAGAGAAGTATGTCATGGAATACCCGTCGCGTCTTTTTGGAATCACAAGAACCGTTGTGGAAGGCGAGTACGGATTTGGTGATGTGGCCTACGAAAGGACCTCTTTTGCCGAAAGAGAGGAGGGGAAAGAATTTGTGGGAACCCATGCGGCCCTCTGGGGTGTTACAGCAGCTGTGTACCTCTCTCTTTTGGGCCCGAACGGAATGAAGGAACTCAATACAACCATCCTCCAGAAATCACAATACCTTATGAAGAACCTCTCCGAGATCAATGGCGTTAAAGCTCCCTATTTTGACTCTTCTCACTTCAAAGAGTTTGTGGTTGATTTTGGTGACACGGGAAAAACCGTTCAAGACATCAACACATCCTTACTTTCAAAAAAGATCTTCGGGGGAAAGTCTCTGAAATCAGAGTTCCCAGAATTGGGTGAAAGTGCTTTATTCTGCGTCACTGAGATCCACAGAAAGGAGGATTTAGATTCTGTGACTCAGGCTATCCGTGAGATTGTGGGGGCGGCGGATACTCCGGTCCCTAGAGAGGAGGAGTAGACCGATGGCTGAAGAGAAAACAATCAAGGTGCGGAAGTTTCACCAGGCCAAATGGGATGAGCCTGTGATTTTTGAACTCAATACAAAGGGTGAGAGGGGAATCAAAATTCCTGCAGCGGAGAAAGAGATCCAGGAACAGATCGGAGATGGGATTTCAACTTTGCCCGAGAATATGAGGAGAAAGGATCCTCCGGCTCTACCCGAGATCTCGCAGATGCGAGTTTTAAAGCATTTTCTCAGGCTATCACAACATTGCTTGGGAGCTGACCTGAATATCGATATCGGGCAGGGGACATGCACGATGAAATACAATCCCAAGATCAATGAAGTCCTCGTCCGAATGCCTGAGGCAGCGGAGCTCCATCCATGGCAGGATGAGAGTACAGTGCAGGGGGCTCTGGAGATTATATACAAAACGGACTGTTTTTTGAGAGAGATATCTGGACTGGATCAGTTCATATTCCAACCGCAAGGGGGTTCTGCGGCAATCTTGGGCATGGCTTCCATTGTTCATAAATATTTTGAGTTGAGGGGAGAGACCAGAAGGGATGAGATCATCACGACGATCTTCTCACATCCATCGGACGCAGCTGCTGCAGCTGTCAAAGGATATAAAATGATCACTCTCTACCAGAACGAGGATGGGCTGCCTGATGTGGACGCATTAAAAAAAGCTCTATCGGATCGCACGGCCGGTTTGTTTATCACCAATCCCGAGGACACTGGGATTTTTAATCCTAAGATCGATGAATTCACCAAACTTGTTCATGATGCAGGAGGGCTCTGCGGCTATGACCAGGCGAACGCCAACGGAATACTAGGTATAACACGTGCGCGTGAAGCCGATTTTGACATGTGTTTTTTCAACCTCCACAAGACCTTTTCGTCACCTCACGGGTGTGGCGGACCCGGGTTGGGAGCGCTGGGAGTGAAAAAAGAACTCAGGGACTTCCTACCAGTTCCAGTGGTTGAATGTGATGGGGAACGTTATTCTGCGAATTACAGCTTACCAAATACTATTGGTAAAGTTAGAGGATTTTTTGGTGTCTTTCCAGCAGTTTTGCGAGCATATGCCTGGATTATGAGTATGGGTGCTGAAGGGCTAAAAGAAGCAGCCCGTGTGGCTGTGCTTAACAACAACTATGTGCTCAAAAAGGTCAAAGAACTGAGAGGTGCTGAAGCCCCCTACGCAGAAGGCCGTCACCGGATTGAGCAGGTGCGTTACAGCTGGCAAAAACTTAAAGAAGAAACAGGTGTCACCACAGAGGATGTAATCTGCCGGATGGTGGATTTTGGATTTCACCTCTGGACGAGCCATCATCCTTTTGTCGTTCCTGAACCCTTCACCATCGAACCCACGGAATCCTACTCAAAAGATGAACTGGATGAATATATCGCAGGGCTGGAAAAAGTTGTTGAAGAGGCCTACACAGATCCGGATAAAGTCAAAAATGCCCCATACAACAGCGTTGTCCACAAGATCGATCAGAGTACTTTGGATGATCCTGAAAAATGGGCGATCACTTGGAGAGCCTATCTAAAAAAATCTAAGAATTGGTAAAGAGACAGAGAGATGCGTAAACATCGAATGACCTGGAGGGTGATGTCTGCTGCTTTGAGTCTTGTGTTCATATTTGGGGCATTCTTTTGTCAGAAGCCAAAAGAAAAGGCTGGTGAAGACCTAAAACAGAGCACCGCATTGAATGAGACACAGGATCAGAAAGACGAAAGGATGAAGTGGTGGAGAGAGGCTCGATTCGGACTGTTCATCCACTGGGGACTGTATGCGATTCGCGCAGGGGAATGGAAAGGGGAGACCAACCACGCCGAATGGATACTGACAACAGCTCAGATTCCCGTAAAACAGTATGAAGAATTCGCACTCCAGTTCAATCCTACCGCTTTTAATGCCGCGAAATGGGTGAGCTATGCTAAAGAGGCGGGTATGAAATACATCGTAATCACGAGCAAGCATCACGATGGGTTCTGCCTCTTCGATTCGAAACACACAGATTATGATGTGATCGATGCCACTCCCTTCAAACGGGATATCCTGAAAGAGCTGGCTGAAGAGTGTCGAGAACAAGGCCTCAAGATGTGTTTCTACCACTCGATCATGGATTGGCATCATCCGGACTATCTCCCACGTCGCGCCTGGGAAAGCCGTTCGGCTGAAGGTGCGGATTTTGACCGGTATGTGGATTATATGAAAAGACAGGTGGCTGAGTTGCTTACGAATTACGGGGACCTTGGAGTGTTGTGGTTTGATGGGGAATGGGAGCACACCTGGGAGGAGGAAAGAGGGAGAGATCTCTACAACCACGTCCTATCATTTCAGCCGAGCATCATCGTTAACAACAGAGTCGGGAAGGGGCGTGAGGGAATGGCCGGGACCTATGATCCTGAGACTTCTGTGGGAGACTTCGGAACTCCAGAGCAGGAGATCCCCGCAACAGGTCTGGATTATGATTGGGAGACCTGTATGACCATGAATAATCACTGGGGCTATAACAAGAATGACCACAACTGGAAATCCGAAAAAGATCTGATCCAGAAGATTGTCGATATCGCTAGCAAGGGAGGAAATTTTCTTCTGAACGTGGGCCCTACAGCCGAAGGTCGGTTTCCTCAACCCTGTATAGATAGACTTCAAACAATGGGAAAGTGGTTGGATATCAACGGAGAGAGTATTTACGGCACGACAGCTAGCATGTTCGAGAGATTGGAATGGGGGAGGTCAACCACAAAATCCCAAAAACTCTATTTTCTTGTCTTCGATTGGCCTTCGGATGGAAACCTTGTCGTGCCAGGATTGCTCACCGAGGTCGAATCCGCTTATTTGATGGCTAAACCAAGTAAACGCTTGAAGACCAAACTCAATCACGATTCCACTGTCATCTCTTTGCCCACAAAGGCTCCGGATCCCATTGTTTCCGTGGTCGTGTGCGAATTTGAAGAAACACCGGAAGTCGTACGCTCTCCCCAAATCAGCGCAGAGAGCGATATCTTTAGTGACGAGCTGGAAGTCATTTTGAGCCAAAATATCAGGGAAGCTGAGATCCGATACACCCTTGACGATACCGAACCTGTTGAAACTTCGGTCATCTACCAAAATCCCATTGTATTGGACAAGACAGCGACAGTGAGATGCCGAATTTTCCGTGATGGATATGCGATTGGCCCCCCAGCTATAAAGACATTCAAAAAGGTGGAGCCTCTTCCTTCTGTAAAAAATATCGCCCTCTCACAAGGAATGGAATATCGCTATTATGAAGGGGAATGGGAAAAAATGCCTGATTTTGACTCACTCATTCCCATCGATTCAGGATATACCGAGCAAATGGACCTCAGTCCACAAAAAAGAAAGGAATATTTTGCACTTTCCTACGCAGGCTATCTTTCAGTGGAGAGGCGCGGAGTGTACACATTCGCACTGACATCCGATGATGGAAGCCGTTTATTCATCGGTAAAAATCTTGTTGTGGACAACGATGGCCTCCATGGCCCCAGGACAGTTTTGGGGCGTATCGCTCTTGAAGCGGGTGCACATCCCATAACTCTGGAATTTTTCCAGCGCAGCGGCGGCCAAGAACTTGAGGTTGTTTATTATGGCCCCGGAGTAAAAGAGCAGATCATCCCGGCTTCAGTCCTATCGTATGCCAAGAGCGCCTCAAATTGACATTTCCGGCCATCGGTGATAGAAGTTTGATACCTGATGGGAGGCGACTATGCGAAAACGGAAGCTTATCTATTTCCCTGTTTGTGTATTCCTATTGCTTTTCATTTCATGCCAAGAAACTCCATCGTCATTGCCTGCAGACACGATCTATATCAACGGTCATGTCGTGACAATGGATACAAAAAATCCTGAGGTTCAAGCATTTGCTGTGAAGCAGGGGAAGATCCTTTCCATCGGCACCTCTGAGGAAATCGCAAGTGCTTTCCCGGAAGCCGATGTCGTCGACCTGGAGCGTAAAACCGTAATGCCGGGCATCATCGAGTCCCATGGTCATCTTTTGAGTCTGGGACAGAGCTTCCTGGAACTGAATGTCGAAGGAATCAAAACACCCGAGGAAGTGGTCATCAAAGTTAAAGAGAGAGTGGAAAATACTCCGGCCGGAGAGTGGATCACTGGCTGGGGTTGGGATGAAGGAGCCTGGGCTAAAAATTATCCCACAAATCAGGAACTCAGTGCAATTTCACCCGAAAATCCCGTTTATCTCAGAGGCCTCCATGGATTTGCCTGCTGGGCTAATGATAAAGCGCTCGATGTTGCTGGAATCGATAAGGATACTCCCAATCCAGAGAATGGAGTGATCATCAAGGATTCAACTACAGGAAAACCTACCGGGATCTTAACGAACAGGGCGCAAGATTTGTTAACGCAGCACATCCCCCCGATGACACTGACTCAGATGGAAAAGGCGCTGAAGCTAGCCGTCGAGGAATGTACGAGGTATGGTTTAACGAGTATCCATGAAGCCAGGACGACAACCCGGATGCTGGAAGCCTTTCGTTCATTAAAGGATAAAGGAGAACTAAAGAGCCGGATCTATGTGATGCTCGACTGGACAGAGAACGAGCTTATAGAAACCTATTATCAGAGCGGACCTATCCTCGATCCTGATCATCTCCTTACGATCCGCTGTATCAAGATCTTCGTAGATGGAGCTCTGGGATCCCGGGGGGCGGCAATGTTAGAGCCCTACAGCGATGCGCCTGATGAAAAAGGTCTGGTGGTTACTCCTGAAGAGGACGTTTACCGGCTCTCGAAACGTGCATTACAGAGTGGCCTCCAGGTGGCGATCCATGCCATCGGCGATTTTGCCAATCGGATAACTCTCAATGCTTTTCAAAGAGCGCTCGAAGAGAATCCAGATGTCAAAGACCACAGATTTCGCCTCGAGCACGCACAGGTGGTGGCACTCGAAGATATTCCTAAATTTGCTCCGCTTGGAGTTGTGCTCAGCATGCAGCCGCCACATGCCACATCGGATATGCCCTGGGCGGAAACCCGTGTGGGACCCGAACGAATCAAAGGAGCTTACGCCTGGCGGTCTTTTTGGGATAGCGGTGTCCATATGACTTGGAATTCCGACTTCCCGGGGGAGACTCTCGATCCCTTTGTTGGGATGTATATAGCTATGACGAGGCAGACACCAGAGGGTATCCCAGAGGGAGGATGGTATCCTGAGCAGTGCCTACAAAGAGATGA
>JASFPP010000073.1:0-16594 GCA_050115915.1 Candidatus Aminicenantota bacterium | reverse complement strand
TTGGTACTGATTTTCCGAACTCACCGGAAAATTTTGAAGCAAAACTTTGGACCAATAACAGGATGTCTCCCTCTCTTTCCCGAAGAGGGGGGATAGCTATAGCAATGACATTCAGGCGGTAGTAGAGATCTTCCCGGAATTGCCCTTTATTTATGAGATCGAGTAAATCCTTGTTCGTGGCCGCTATGATCCTCACATCTACTTTAATAGGCTGTCTTGCCCCCACCATAAAAACCTCCTTATCCTGAAGGACCCGGAGAAGCTTGACCTGCATCGAGAGACCCGTCTCACTAATCTCATCCAAAAAGATTGTGCCGCCCTCGGCTGTCTGGAAGAATCCAGCACGCGTATCTGCGGCTCCAGTAAATGCTCCCTTCACATATCCAAAGAGCTCGCTCTCAAGAAGCGATTCGGGAATCCCTCCGCAGTTAATGGGGACAAAAGGCGACGAGCTGCGAGGGCTGTTATAATGAATGGCTCGGGCGATCAGTTCTTTCCCGGTGCCGCTCTCGCCAGAGATGATGACAGTTGCAGAACTGGATGCTGCTTTTTCGACCGCACTGAAGACCTTTCGCATCACATCTGACTCACCGACGATTCCGTGACGTGTGGGGGGGAGTGCGGCCGATTCTATCTGCGCCGCTTTGCGTATCTCTGCTTTTTTGAGAACACTCTTTACCGCCCGTAATAACTCCTCATCGGTGAACGGCTTAGGCAAGTATTCTTCCGCTCCGGTTTTTACGGCTTCTACGGCTCCTTCGACCGACGGATAACCCGTGATCATCATCACTTCCGTGTCTTTAAAATTCTCTTGAATGTGTCTTGTGAGACTCAAACCGTCGACCTCAGGCATTTTAAGATCAGTTATAACGAGGTCAATCGGTACGGATTCCAAAATCTTAATCGCCTCTACAGCACCGGGCGAAGTAGAGACGCGATAACCCTTAATTTCCAGATTTCTCTGTATCACTTCCAGCGTATCCGGTGAATCATCAACGACCAGGATATGCTCTTTTTGTTTCCGATCTTTCAATTTATCCTCCCGTCCCGCTAGCAGCCTGCGCTTTTATTGGAAACTGGATCTTAAATGTTGTCCCTCGCCCTTCTTTGCTCGTCACATGGATGGAACCCTCATGTGAAGTAACAATGCCATGCACCACAGCTAAACCCAAACCGGTTCCCCGGCCCACATCTTTGGTCGTGTAGAATGGCAGAAATATCTTCTTTTGGACATTCTCACTCATACCAACACCCGAATCTTTTATGATCAGCTGAACAAAAGCATTCGAAGCTCTTGTCTGTATACTCAATTCCCCCCCCTTGGGCATGGCTTGGATGCTGTTGACCACAAGATTGACCAATACCTGGGTGAGCTGTGCCGGATCTGCGGTCACTTCTGGAAGGTTTCGAGAGAGAGCACGAACAACTTTAATCCCCTCCTTCGCACATCTTGACTCAAGAATATAGAGGCCTTCTTCAACAACCTTATTCAAATTCACCTGAATTTTTTTGGGGGGTGTCTGCCTGGCAAATAACATTAGTTTTTTGACCACTTCGCGGGCATGGAGAGATGCCTTCATTATTTTTTCCGCATCTTGTTTTATTTGAGCAGGGAGGTCCGGATGTTTGTAGATGAGTTGAGAATAACCGAGAACACTCCCGATGGGTTCGTTCAATTCGTGAGCGACTCCAGCCGACAACTGACCGATGGTGGCAAGGCGGTCTGCATGCCGCAACTGTTCCTGAAGTTTGAGTTTCTCCTCATCAGCCTGCTTCCGAGTGATAATAAGAGAGATGTCTCTGGCTATGGCTTCGATCAATACTCGCTCTTCTTTAAGAAAGGGGCCCTCGTCAAGCTCCGGTTTCTCTGCAGAATAAAACACTTCAACCTTCCCTCGGGCCTTATCTTCAACGATAATTTTCGCTGACTGCATTTGATCGCTCTCTTTAAAGGGGTAAGTCTGATACAACTGGTCATCCAAGACGATCCTTGCAGATGCTATATCCGGATAGAGCCATGCGGGGGGGATAAGCTTGACGATACCTTGGAGGATTTCTCCCAAGGAGATCTCAGGTCTTTCTGCGATTTTAGCGATTTCATAGAGACATTTCAGTTCTTTTACGCGCTCCCGCAACTCCACTTGCGCTCGTCTATGGATCAGGGCAATCCCCAGGGATTGAACGACAGCTTTGTAAAATTCGACATCTTCCTTGGTAAAAAAATCTTCGAATGCACTCTTTAGCTGCAATAATCCTATATTCTGATCCTCGACCGCAATCGGTATTATTGCGAGGGAGGCATAATCCACAGGTTCTGGCGATTTTTCTGAAGAGTCACTTCCCTTTTGCCCCAATAAGAATACAAGAGAATTTTCCACATTTCCCGTCCAGAAGCTGCCGTCGCTGGCAAATGTCGATAAAGCAGGATCGATCTTTCCCAAAAAAACATCTCGACAGACTCTATCTATGTCAGAGTCAATCCTCAAAGCCGGAATAGCTCTCCCCTCCTCGTCACGTTCAGTAGGGATGATCTCGAATTGGAAAGACTCTTCCAAAGAACGACTCACTTCGCAACGATAAAATTTTCCCCTTTCCTTCAGCCACATCTCCACAGAATCGCATTCCGCAAACTCCACGAGTATCTGCGAGGCTTCACGTAAAAAATCAACTCTCAACAGCCCTTGAAAGGCAAGGTGCATTATTCGGTGAGTAAGTGTAAGGAAATCGTTGAGTGAATAATCCCTTTTTGTCATGCTCGTTTATAACACTACCAAATTACTTCATAATGTCAATACGCATAAAAAATGCAAAAATTTATCCATGTTTCCCCCTCTACTTAAAAACCAGCTTGGACTTGTGCTAAAATTACGCCTCTGGAGGAAAAATATAACTCTCCTTTACGATATTCATAATTGACCTGAAATTTGGTTTTTCCTGAAAAAAAATAGTTGAAGCCCAATGTGGTGACGACACGTTGATTTCCTCCAATGGATCTGTCCTTGTTATAAAAATCGTGTTTCACAAGAGCCTCGAGTTTATTCTTTATCAGATAGTATCCCCCTTGGATATACCAGCCATATTTCTCTACCTGATCATCTCTTGCGAAAATATATTCTCCTTTCAGAGAGAATCGTCCAGGCAGGAAAAGGATATCAACTCCAGTTCTATTATTTTCTTTAATAGGCAAGCCGGCCTCAGAATTATATCTGCCGTTATAATAGGAAAGCCCTATTGAAAAAGATCTGAAAGGAGTCAATACCAATCTTCCAGCTATGTCCAGTTGGTCGTTGGTATCTTTTTTATTTTTCCCGGATCCATTGAACACTCCCAGTGTATACTCTACGATTGAGTATATGCCGCTGATGATGAGACCGATGTCTCTCCCTTGAGTTCCGATATCCCGTGCCGGACAGAGCTTGTTAACGGTATTTGAACGGTTTATCGTATCTAATTCTGAACCTGAGATGAGATTCTCTATACTGAATGGCACCTTAAATTGACCCAAAGATAGATTGGCATAAGGGGATAGATAGATAGATACCGATCTTGGCATCGAGCAAAATGGGCGATTGAGTGGCATCGATCTGAAGCTTGTAGTCGATATTTTTAAGAATGTCTCCTTTCAATATGACTCTGGCCTGTCTTATTCTGAAACCCTTTTTATCCTTCTCCCAACGCGTATATCCCGCCTGCGTATAAGCACTCAATTTTAAAGATGACCCAGATGAGATATCTAATTTTTCATCGACACCCACAGCCTCGGATATTCCTGTCAGTAGTAAAATGCACGCCATCGGTAGAAATGGGATTTCCGAAATATCACCTACGCCAGGTAATCTTGTTTTAGCCCAGCGACCAGCTCAAAAGTGGATACAGATCACACTGATCTCCAGGGAGACACAAACATGAGGAAAAATTTAATTGAAGGCAGGAAATTTAGAAATAACCAAGGCTTTTCAGTCTTTGTCGGACGGCTTCTATTTCCTCTCCAGAAAGCTCTTTTTTATCTCTGCTTCCCGAAACAAGATCCCGGAGGACATACACGACAACCTCATTCACGCTGCTGAAGCCGCTTTCCTCGATCACTGCCTTGATCTTGTTATAAAGAGGGCGTGGAATTTTTAATGTAACTCGATCACTTCCCATGTCATTCATTCTAAATACGGTATTCACAAAAGTCAAATTCAACACCTGTTGAGCACTCAGACGATGGGATGCATTTACTCTTTACTTTGTCATAATGAGAAAGAAAGCAACGCCGTCTAGAAATAGACTATTAGATGTGGATCTGAATCCTAATTCTTCTTCTCCGTCTTAGGAAAAGTAACCGTAAAGATACTCCCTTTTCCTAATTCGCTAGAGACCTGGATAGAACCCCGGTGGGCTTCAGCAATCTTTTTGGCAATAGCCAAACCCAGCCCAGATCCTTTATCCCCTTTCCTTTTGCTCCTGTCTATCTGGTAAAACTGATCAAATATCAGGGGAATGTGTTCAGGAGCGATGCCGACGCCGGTGTCTTCGATATCAACTTGAATCGAGTCCTCCAAATCATCAAGAGAAACTGAAACACTCCCCTCGGGTTTGTTGTATTCGATCGCGTTGGCGATCAGGTTAACAAACAGTTGTTCCAGCGATTCTGAATCCCCTAGTATCACATCATCACCAGATGCTGCCTCAAGTTTCAGTGAAACATTCTTTTCTTTAGCAACGGGCTGTAAAAAATCAACAATTTTGGATAAAATCTCTTTTAATGATGTCGGTTTTTGATTTTCAACAATCTGCCCACCATTCATCCTCGCAATACTCAGCCAGTCATTGATCAAGTTCAGCAGACCTTCCGACCTCTCTTTGGCTTTGAGGATCATCTCTCTCTGTTTGTCTTCGACATCTCCAACCATTCCTGCAAGGATGATTTCAAAATACTGAACGATGGCAACAAGTGGACTTCGCAACTGATGAGACACCATCGTTACAAAATTTTCCTCCATGAGTTTCTTTTCTTTCCGGAGTCTTTTGGTTTCCCGAATGAGCTTTTTTCTCTCGAGCCCCCGCCTCATGATGATCCTGAGCTCTTCTGGAGAAAAGGGTTTGGGCAGGAAGTCATACGCGCCCTTTTTCATCGCCTCAACGGCAGATTCCACTGTGGCATATCCTGTAATGACAATCGGGATGATATCCCGATCGATCTCTCGGACTTTTTCTAACACTTCTTGTCCACTCATACGGGGCATTTTGAGGTCGATGATCACAAAATCCGGTCTGTTCGCTTCGATCTTTTCAAGCCCAATGATGCCATTTTCCGCTGTATCCGTATCGAAACCTTCCTTCTCCAGAATCATACGGCAGGAGTCCCTCATGGAGGCTTCATCATCAATCACGAGCACTTTAAATTTCGCTTTATCCATCTAAAATCCTTTTCTATCCGGGGCAATAGAGTCCCTGTCTGTCTTCAAGAATGTGTTCGGATTACTTCTCCAAAAGTTTGGCGACACGTGCGAGAAGTTCGTCGGGTTTGACAGGCTTGTCGATATAATCATCAGGCCCTGCCATCCCTTGCTCCATACCATCGAACTGAAATCTGGAACCGGTCAATTCCTTGACAGCTGAGACAAAGATAATCGGCGTGTCTTTGAGTTCCTCGAATTCCTTGGACGTCTTGACGGCATTGCATAGAGAAAATCCATCAAAAAGACTGTCCATCATGATGTCGAGAAGGATCAGATCGGGCTTCTCTTCGAGGACTCTCTCTTTGCCTTCCTTCGGATTCGAAGCGACAACAACGTCATACATCGCTGATTTTAAGATTGTTGTCACAGCCTCTCTGTAATCTGGATCGTCGTCGATCACCATAATTTTTTTTGCCTGTGTTTTTTCCATTTTATTCTCCTTTATTGGTTAAGAGCATTATCGATGACTAATTTTAACTCATCTTTGCCAAAAGATTTAATGAAATAGTAGTAAATGTCTTGCTCCCGAATTTTCGACTCGAGCTCCATGCTGTTTTTTTTGGCCGTCATAATGACCCTGATCTTCGGATCGATGTTCCGGAAGATCTGCACAGCATCGAAACCTTTCATCTCTGGGAGATCCACATCCATTATGAGACAATCATAGGAATCATCGGAAATTTTTTTGAGAGCATCCGAAAGCCCTTTTCCCGTATCCACAGAAAAATTTTGTTGCCTCAAGAATGTCGCCATGACATTCCTATCATCCTCATCCGGATCGATGATCAGAATTCTTTTTTCTGAGTTCATCATTGTCTCAACCCATAGCGTTAATTCGAATTTTTCCCATTCACCAATTCGGCAAGGACAGCATCCATGGCCTTTTTCACCGGATCGCTGATTGTGTCTCCATCGACGATAGATTGCGGCTGTATCCCTAACATATAGGAATTTTTTAGCTGCTCATAATTCATCATGCCCGAAACAATCGGTAAGAACTTATGACTCAGAGCCATATTATTGAGCACATGATTCATCGCAAGGAGAGTTACTTTTCCAGTTTCTTCCTGGAAATCGACCGCATCGAGAAATATAAAATGCCGATGAGCATTCTCTTTCCATAAGTCCTCATCTTCTGCGATCTCAGATCCCAAGAACACATCATAGTCTCCCTGTTTCCTCAATTCGAGGGCGAGCTGGATACCCACACCATCATCCGACCGATCAGGATTTCCAACGCCAATGAAAACCGGCGCATCCTTATCCGCTATTCTGTGGAGTTTATTCTTCCAATCGTCTGACGGAGCTTTTTTAACTTCGGCCATGTGAGCGGAACAGCTAATACAAGGATCAAAGGCCCTCACAACGAGTTCCAAACGATCGCTGATTTCCTCTTCCTTTTTCCCGCCATCAAGAAGTTTTTGAGCTGCAATATAACAGTATCGCTCGATATCTTCGGCGTTTTGGGCCGTGGGAGTAACGATATCCACATGACTGACACATCCGTCCTTGATTTCATGATGATGAATAAGAAGTCCACGGGGGGCCTCGACTATTCCTGTGCCAGCCCCTTCTTTAGTTGTGTAGGGAACGATGGGAGGATCTTCAGGATATTGGACTATTTCGTCGACCAATTCTGGAATCCTCTCGAAGCAGTAGAGAATTTCAAGGGCCTGAGCCGCATTGTGATAGAGAGGATTGGTCTTCCAGCGCTCGTTGAAATACTTTTTGTACATCTTGCCTGATTCATTCTTCAACCGCTCGCCTAAAACGTTAACGCGGGCAAGAGCGCCGACTGAGTAAGGTTGACCGTTATACCGGCTCCGCTTGGCATAGGAGTGAGATACGACGAATTCGTTGGTCAATTGTTTGTAGTCATCACGAAAGAACTTTTCTCCGTTGGACAACACAATTTCATCACCCCAAAAACCGTACTGGCCATCTCCAGGTTCGCAGCAAGCATACAAAGTCTCATCTTCAGGGCAATCGGGATAATTGAGCTCGCAGAAAAGAGTCAATGTTTTATGGACAAAAGGCATAAACTGGATCGCCCGGCTCTTCATCCAATACAACTCCTTCTCAGTCGGGAATCTTCCGAAACCACCGATCACTGGATTCTCCCCATGAATGTACCGTCCACCGATCAACTTCATGATATGGTTTCCGAAATGTTTCATCTCCAGAGCGATTTTGACTTCGAGGTCGTACTTGGATGCCATGGCAATGGCATTGGGAAATCCAACATAATCGGGCAGGGCAAGATAATACACATGGAGCGAATGACTCTCGATCATCTCACCCATATGCATCAATTCGCGCATCAGCTCAACTTTCGGGGGGACCTTCACAGAGAGGGCATTCTCCATCGCTCGGAGCACGCCATTCTTATGAGAGATCGAACAAATGGCACAGATCCGGGGCGACATGCTGACGTCTTCATCTGGAGTCCTTCCCACAGTTAATCTCTCGATGAGACGGGGGCCTTCATTAATCGTGAACTTTACGTCTGTGACTGCCTTTCCATCTATAGTGGCCGATATGCCCCCATTGCCTTCAACCCGAGCCATAGGATTTACACTTATTTCTTTCATGATTTCTCCTTTTCCAATTGTTCGAAGAATGGTGTGATCGTTGTGCCCGAATAACTAGCCATGACCTTCTTTATGTACTCTGTACTGAATCCTTTCTCTTTGAGTAAATAGAACTCAGAAGTTGGATTCGCTCCTTCAACCGGTCCCCAGCAACCCAAACAGGGCAGATTATGATTGATGCAAACAGCGCCGCATCCGGCTGCCGTTAGGGGGCCCAAACAGGGAAGTCCCCGAACGAGCAAACACTGATTTTCATTGTATTTACAGCTCACACAGACTGGGTAGGGATATTTTTCCGGAGGACTTCCTCCAACCAAGCGCGTGAAAAAATTCAAAAACTGCGTCTTACTGATAGGACACCCCGGCAGATAAAAATCTACGTCAATATAAGCATCGATCGGCTTGGACTGTATGGCTTTTGCATGAGTCATTTCCACATCACCATAAACCTTCTTAAGGTTAGCTTCCCATTCTTTGGGATCTGTGAACAAGGCCTGTATACCACCCGCTGTGGCGCACAATCCTATGGCGACAACGATCTTTGCTCTTTTGCGGATATCCTTCAGCTCCTCGATCTCTTTGTCCGTCGTTACCGATCCTTCGACCAGTGCGACGTCCAGCTCTCCATCGATATTATCACTTTTGGCCATGAGGAAAGATTGGATATCAGCCGCTTGAAAGATATCCAGGAGCTCCTCTTCACAATCAAGAATAAGGAGGGCATCTCCCGCACAGCCTGTGAGTTCATAAATTCCTATTTTTGGTTTATTGTTGTTCATTCTCTTCCCCTTAGATGAGCTCCCTCATGTGGATCACATCCCAATACGTGAAGACGGGACCATCAATACATGTATAGATATAATCGATCGCACAATGGCCGCACTTGCCCACACCACATTTCATCCGTCTCTCCAGCGTCATCAAGATCTGATCTTTAGGGATATCCAGCTTGATGAATTCTTCGATAACGAATTTGTACATGACGGGCGGGCCGCAAACTAATCCGTAAGTCGTAGATGGATCGATTTCCTTGAGCTTGGGAAAAATGGTCGTCACGACCCCGATGTTCTCTTTCCACTCGCCAGATTCATCTTTATCCACAGTCAGGAAACACTCCAAGTCATCTCTCTCCTTAAGAGCTAAAAACTCATCCCTGAATATCATGTCCGAAGGAGTTCTCGCCCCATGGAGAAGGATGACACGTTTAAATAGATCCCGATTGTCGAGACTATAAAGGAGCACAGAGCGAAGCGGAGCCACACCCAGTCCTCCCATGACAATCATCACATCCTTGCCCTCCATATCCTCAACAGGGAAACCATTTCCATACGGCCCCCTCACTCCGATGAGGTCGTTCTCCTTGAGCCGGAAAAGAGCATCCGTGAGAGTCCCTTTCTTCTGGATGCAAAATTCCAAAAGACCGGGACGGGATGGGCTCGAAGATATGCAGAACGGAGCTTCCCCAGCACCCTGAACAGAGACCATAGCAAACTGACCGGGCTTGTACCTGAAGGACAGCGCCTTTTCCATATCCCTGAATCGCACCTGGAAAAACTTGACATCATTTGTGAGATATCGTGTGTTTACAATCCGTGCGGATTCTGGCAAAAAAGGATTGTCTTGTGTTGTTTCTTTGATTTCACCATTCATTTCGCCACCTCTTTACTGAGTCTTTTCCAAAAGGAATCGATACCATTCCCTCCCAACGTTTTTCCAACCGTAAGGACGTTGATATCCACCGGACAGGTCACGACACATCGACCACAACCGACGCAGGCAGGTTTTCCATATTTCGAGATGTAGGCTTGAAGCTTATGGGTGTACCACAACTTCAGCCGATTCGCTCTTTTTTCCCGGAAATTTTCCCCGCCTGCCACTCCTGAATAATTTTCGAGTGTACAGGCATCCCAGCATCGGCTGATGTTCGAACACGTCTTTCCCAATACAGGTCTGTCCTCGACGTTGTAACAATTGCATGTGGGGCAGACATTCGTGCAGGATCCACAAGCCAAACATGCTGTACCTAATTCCTCCCAGAGGGGATCATTGTACTTGAGCTCCATAAGATCAGGCATTGCTTTGAAGTTAATTTCTGCCTGGAAGGCTTCCTCTTTTTCCTCTTGCCTTTGGATAAAACACTGGATATCTTTTTCCGAGATCTCTTCCTCGAAAAGATCAGGTCTTACACGAATGAGATCATCCCCGCGGCTCGATCCAATCCAGACCAGGTAGTGTTCATTCAGATCTGTAAAGAACAGATCGTATCCCTCTTCAACAATGTGAGTGTTCGTGGATCTGCACAAACAGTGCTCATCGGGCCAGCATGAATGCCCGAGAATAATGGTGTTTTCTCGAGACCTGAGATAGTAGGGATCTTCGTACGTTTGCGCATAAAACTTATCCATGATGAGTAAACCATGGATATCACAGGGATGAATCCCAAAGAGGATCCTTTTAGCCACATGGGAAAAATTCGGCCTGTACTCTGTTCCTTCAGCAGTGAACATATCGATTTCTGGAGGAAGGATAATGTTCCGCGGAGGCAGAAGAGTTCGCGTGTAGTCAAGGTCAATGAGTGAAAGATCTTCGACGATCTGGAAAACGTGCTTGTCGCTGTATTTCTTTACAGGTGCCCAGAGGTCTGCGTCATTGGAGATGCTTTCAAGGAATGGAAAAAGATTCTCTTTTTTCAGTTTAACAATTTTCATCTTTTTATTCCTTTCGAAAAACTATAAATGTGTTTGATTCTGTCCGGGATGGAAGAAGTAAAATAAGGTAAAGGTTATTCATCTTCCGACCCGAATGAGACCACTATGCAAATTGCATGCCGAATCACCTGATTACAGAAAAATATTTTCTTTTTTGGATAACTCAGGAGAAAAAATGTTGAATGAATTTAAATTGGGCACATTCATCAATACGTCGGACAAGGATCGATGAGGAAAAATTCCCTACTTGTTATACAATTTCGACACACCAGACATTTGTTGAGGAAGAACTTGAGGGGAATGAGGAGAGGTGTGTCTCTGCCCGCAGCGGAAGGGGTTTCCCACGGGGGGATGGGTGGAGCGAGGATAGAGATATACCTCGACAAGTCAGATTAGGATTATTGGATATTGTATCGTTTGAGCTTTGAGAGAAGGGTCTTGCGGTCGATCCCAAGGATTCTCGCAGTCTGGCTTTTGTTTCCGTGCTGGCTGAAGAATACCATCCTGATGTATTCTTCTTCGACCTGATCCAAGGTCTTATATTTCCCTCCAATGGGGTCAAGAATAGTCGAACTTGCACCGATCCCATGATAGATCAGATCCTCAAGCCCGATTTTATCGTCCCGCACAAGAACGACCGCACGTTCAATCGTATTTTCCAGTTCCCTGATGTTTCCGGGCCAATTGTATTCCATCAAGGGTTTAACAGCTTTGGGATCGATTCCTTCAATATTTTTCTTGGACCGTTTGTTGTACTTGCGGAGGAAATGATCGACAAGGAGGGGAATGTCTTCTTTGCGATCCCTCAAAGGGGGAAGCTGGATGGGCACAACACTCAGCCGGTAGAAGAGATCCTCCCTGAACTTTCCTTCTTTGACAGCTTCGGCGAGGTTCTCATGTGTGGCAGCGATAATCCTTACATCTATTTTGATGGGCTTAGAACTGCCGACCCTAGTGACTTCTTTCTCCTGAATAGCTCTTAAGAGTTTTGCTTGGATATTGAGGCTGATATTGCTGATCTCATCCAGGAATATTGTTCCCCCATGTGCTACTTCGAATCGGCCATGTTTTGTCTCATAGGCTCCTGTGAAGGATCCCCGTGTGTGCCCGAAAAGTTCGCTCTCAAAAAGCGTTTCCACCAAGGCTCCGCAATCCACGACGACAAAAGGGCCCTCGCGCCTGAGGCTGTGCTTGTGTATCTCGCGCGCCAGCATCTCTTTTCCCGTACCGCTTTCTCCTGTGATGAGAACCGTACTCTCTGATGGGCTGACCCTTTTCACCATGTCCAACACGACCTGCATGGCCTCGCTTTTTCCGACAACCAGGTCAAACTCGCTTTTGGCTTCCAGCTCTTTGCGCAGGTAAAGATTCTCCAAGAGCACTTTCCGATTGTTCAGCGCTTTGCCGATGTTCACCCGAAGCTCTTTCGGACTGAAGGGTTTAGCCATGTAGTCGAAAGCCCCGAGCTTCATGGCTTCGACCGCCGACTCTACGGAGGCGTAACCCGTCATGATGATAACGGGCGTTTCCGGATTTTCCGTCTTGATATGACGCAACACTTCGATCCCGTTCGAGCCTGGCAATTTCAGGTCCAGGAGAACCACGTGAAAGGTCTCGCTATTGAAGGCATTGAGTCCTGCCTCGCCATCACGAGCGCCCTTTACAGTGTAGCCGGCCTTTTCGAGGACCTGAGTGCAGGAATCCAGGATGGCTTCATCATCATCGATGATGAGGACATTAGCCCTTTCAGTCATCCTCAACTCCTCCGGCAACCGGAAGCCTTATCGAAAAGGTCGCCCCTTCGCCATATGTGCTCTGAACTTCGATCGTTCCTTGATGTTTCCGTATGATGCTGTAGCAGATCGCCAGACCCAATCCGGTTCCGTGTCCGACCTCTTTGGTGGAAAAAAACGGATCGAAGATTTTTTTCATGTCTTCCTCTTTAATTCCCGGTCCTGTATCTGTAATATCAATGACCAAATCCTCTCCGTCTTTACTCAAGGATGTTTTCAGCATCAATCGGCCCTCCCCTTGCATGGCGTCTGCGGCATTGAGAATGATGTTCATAAACACTTGCTGGAGTTGAGCGCTATCGGCGACTATTAGAGGGACATCAGGTGAATACTGTTTTTCCACTCGGATGTTCTGGAAAAGAATTTGAGACTCGATGAGCGAAACCGATTTATCCAAAAGAACATTGACGTTCGTTGATGTGGCTTCAGGCTCCTTTGGCCGTGCAAATTCAAGCAATCCCTTTACGATATCTTTACACCGCGTCGTTTCTTTGACAATCTTCTCCAGATTCTCATAATACGGGCTGTTCTTATCGAGATCTTCGAGGAGAAGGTGACTGTAAATAAGAATTCCTCCCAGGGGATTGTTGATCTCATGGGCAACACCTGCAGCCAGTTTACCCAACGAAGCCAGCTTCTCTGTTTGGATAAGATGGGCCTGGGCTTCTCTCAATTCCCTTGTCCGTTCCTCCACTTTTTTCTCGAGGGTTCTTCCCCATTCGAGGAGTTTTTCATTCGCCATCTTCAGGTCTGAAGTCATCGTATTGAAAGAATCAGCGAGAATACCAATCTCGTCCCTGGAATCGACGTTAACCTTGTGTGACAGATCTCCTTCTGCTATTCGTTGGGTTGCGTAAACCATTTCTTTGATGGGCCGAATGATGCGTGTGGTCGAGATAAAAAGAAGAATTAGAAGTAAAACAACACTGAGTATTGATATGATACTAAAAGCCAGTATGACGCGATTGGTCGTATCGATGAAGGGCCTTTCCAACACTCCCACATAAAGGATGCCGATAATTTCCTCATTAATGTTCTTGATCGGTTCATATGCCGTGATATACCAGTCATTCACAACGAATGCACGGTCTATCCATGGCTTTCCTTCGACAAGGACAGCCTGGTTCACCTCCTTGGAAACGCGCGTACCGACGGCTCTCTGTCCCATTTCATCTCTGACATTCGTCGAAATTCGAAGATCGTGTTGAAATATCGTCGCGGTCCCTGTCTCTCGGCCCTTGTATTTCTCCTCTTTGTATACGATTTCTTTCACACGATCGACGATTTCATAGCTCCTGTTGATAAGAATCGCACCATAGAGAACCCCAAGGAGGCGACCGTTATCATCCATGACCGAAGTGGCGGCCTTAAGAATCATTCCATTCTCTTCTTTCTCTTCCGGCCTTTGCGCTGCTTTGGGAGTTTCGACAAATTCCATATAAGCTCGCTCGGCCAATTCCTGACCCTCTTTCATAAGTTCGGATCGAGAGATGATTTGAGGAAAGGCATAAACTCCCCCTTCTAAGGCTTTGCTAATAATTTCATCCTGAACTTGAGAATCCCCTATGATCTCAGGATTTCTGGTTCTAAGAATCACATTTCCCATGCCATCCGTGAGAGTCAGGATATCCAGACTGTTCTCATTTCGCACCCTGGAAAGATACCTCAATAGAATGTCATGTCTATCATATCTGATAGCATCTTGGATACTTTCTCGCGAAGCCGTGGAAACGACGATTTCTTTCACATCATTCAATTTTTCATTAAACACCATCCACGCTGCAGATAAATCATGACGCACTTTTGCTTGGGCCTGGGAAATGATGGTCCTTTTGACCAGGCGCGACCCAAAAAACAACGATAACGATCCTCCTACGATGATGACCACGAGAAAAGTGAGGATGATCTTAGTCCGTAATGAAAGAGGTTGCATTTGCAATTTAATCACATAACCTAAATAAATTTAAAATCAGATTATACTAAAAATATGCGAGTTCAGACAAATGAAGCTTTATGTGACAAAGTTCATCGTTTATAATAGGCATTTATTTGATTTTTATGGAAGAAAATTGAGGGATCACCGTCTAATAGATGTATGTAAGTGATCTGGAGTTTTTTATCTTCGGTTAAGAAGGATAAGAAGGAAGACAGACTAACATTTGAAGATTGTTTTGATTTTTGAGAAAAAGTGAAATCAAGTTTGCGACAAGAATAAATTCGAATAAATAGATATGGTGGCATCATGCGAAAACTACTCATACTTATGCTAGCTGCGGTCTTTGTACTGACATTCGGCTGCGGAAAATCCGATCAAACCGGCTCTGAAGGAAAATCAGACCCACATCAGGTAGGACAGCAAGGCGATCAAAGATCCCCGGAGGAGGGGAGTTCGCCAAAAAGAGGCCGACAGAGGCCAGATGCAGATTCTCCAAATAAGGGCAAACCAGGGGCCGATCTGGAAGACATCGATGTCGACAAACTTGATATTCCGGACCGTCTGAAAAAGGCGATCAAATCAGGCCAGATTCCGAAAGAACGTGTCCGTGAAATGCTCGCACAGATGGGTCAGGGCGGCGGACCGGGTGGAGGCGCGCCAGCGGCTCTTGTGAATGTGGCACCTGTTGAAAGGAAAAGCCTGAACTCTTACTTGGTCCTTAACGGGATCGTGGAACCGGAGCGGAAAATCGAGATCTTCTCCCGGCTATCAGCCTATGTAAAAAAGATCGTCAAGGAGGAGGGGGCATTCGTTAAGGAAAACGACATATTGGCCACTCTCGATGATACAGAAATTCGCATAAGCCACGAGCAGGCCAAAATTCAACTGGAGCAGGCGAGGCTTAGTCTCGAGGAAGCCGAGGCCAATTTCAATCGCAGCAAGGAGCTCATAAAAAAAGACCTGATCTCCGAACAGGAGTTTCAGACTGCAGAAGCCACATACAAGCAAAGGCAGCTCGATCACCAGAACCGCCAGGAGAGTTTCAAAGACCTCGAGCTTCAGCTGAACTGGACACGGATCCGTTCTCTCTCTGACGGCTACATCACCGAACGGCTTATCGAAGTCGGGGATCGTGTCACAGCCAATCAACAGGTCTACACGATCGAAGATTTCTCACCCCTCTTGATCCGCGTTTTTGTCCCGACATCCGACTCCGTCAAGCTGGACACAGGCATGCCCGCCGAGGTCACCACCGAGATCATGGAAGGATACATCTTTCAAGGAAGTGTCAAGTTGATCAATCCCCGGGTCGATGTCCAGACCGGTACGGTCAAGGTGACCATCGAGGTGTTCGACGAGACCCAAAATCTCAAACCGGGCATGTTTGTTGAGGCCAAAATCGTTATCGGCAAAAAGGATAACGTGCTGGTCATCCCACGCAGAGCCATCCTTTTCAAGCAGAATAAAACATACGTCTTTGTTATGAAGCAGAACCAGGTCTCTCAAAGAGAGGTCACCTTGGGACTTACTGAAGAAGATCACGTGGAAATCTTGAGCGGTCTCGAACAAGGAGAGGTCATCGTGACAGTCGGCGTGGAAGGCCTCGAAGACGGAGAGAGGGTCGAAGTCGTCCAATGAAGATCGTTAAGTTTTCCATCAACCACCCGGTTTCTGTGTTTATGTTTACAGTCGCAGCTATCATTTTCGGATTTATCTCCTACTCCAAACTACGCCTGAACCTCCTCCCGAAGATCTCCTACCCCACTCTGACCATCCAGACCGAATATCCGGGAACTGCGCCCTCTGAGATCGAGAACATCATCTCCAAGCCCATCGAAGAGACCTGCGGCGTTGTGGACAACGTCGTTCGCATATCTTCGGTCTCCCGGGCAGAGCTTTCTGAAGTCACGGTCGAATTTGCCTGGCACACCAACATGGATTTCGCCACGCTGAAGCTCAGGGAAAAGCTGGACCTTCTCCGGCTCCCTGTCGGTGCCACGAAACCCATCATCCTCAGGTACGATCCCAATCAGGAGCCGATCATGAAGCTGGGAATAACCGGCGACACAGACCTTGCCCGCATCCGTTATATCGCCGAGAGAGAGGTCAAACAATCTCT
>JASFPP010000072.1:0-17372 GCA_050115915.1 Candidatus Aminicenantota bacterium | reverse complement strand
TTATTCAGGATAAGGGGATTCCTTCCCCCCCGGATACCGTCATCCACTCAAGTTTGAGAGAACAGATCAGGAATGCGCTTAACGACCTTTCAGAAAGAGAGAACAGAATCTTGCATATGAGATTCGGACTGGGCGACGGAGACGAATTCACACTGGAAGAGGTCGGACAAGAATTCAATGTCACTCGTGAGAGGATTCGACAGATCGAATCCAAAGCACTGAAAAAAATGCAGAGCAACCGCTCCGGTCAGAAGCTCAGGTCGTACACCTCCTGTTCCTAGAAAAAAACCGTCATCAGTTTTTTGATTTTCCTTCTCTCAACTCATTCATAATAATTGCCCAGCAAATGTAGATTTCCGATTTTAACGTGTTTTAAGCCGGTGTTCTGTGCGGCCTTGAGGCATCTTTGGGCATGCTTGAGCGAAGTCCTCGGAAGATCTTGCATATGGAATTGAGGATGAAAAGCCAATAGACTGTAAGGTATCTCCGGATTCAAGGCAGCGATAAACCGGCCGATGCTTCGGACTTCTTCCTCATCGATATACCCCGGCACAAGGAGAGTCGAAGCGACAAGGAAGGGAGGATCCGGTCTCTGTGCAACGCGGCTTGCCAAGCGCTTGAAATTCGACAGAGTTCTCCTGTTGGAAACACCACAGAGTGCGATATGAAGCTCCTCGCTCCAAGCTTTGATATCGAATTTTATACACCCTCCGGTTCCGATGGAGATATCAGCAGCCTCATCCAACAGCTTTTCATTCATGCTGCCATTCGTCTCCCAACAGATGCGCAAGATTTCACCTGCTTTCTTTTCCAGAGCTCGTCGAGATGCCTGTAGAGCATATCTCAATTGAGGAGTCGGGTCACCTCCAAAGTAGCATACACACGATGTCCTCTCATCCACTCTATCAGCGATAGCGTCCGCTCCATACTCCCCTTTGATAAGCGATTCCTCCCTGTAATGCCAATTCTGGCAGTAGAGGCAGTTGAAGGTACACGTTTTAAAAAAAACCGCTAGATTTTTGTAGCCCCGCTCTTCTGTTCGGGCATGAGAAAACTGGGGATAACCTGAACCTGTTCCACCAGGACAAACCCAATCAGCAACACAATTCGTGGGAAGGGGATCATAATAGCAGGAAAAGTGACCTTCATCCGGCCCGCCTCCCAAAAGTCTTCCTTTATTTACGTAGCGTGTCCCGCAGTATCCGACTCCCTGCTCCGCAATCTGACACTGATTCGCACAAAGAGAGCATATCAATCCATCCACATCACTGGGAGGCTGTGGGGGCAGGCCATAACTTTGCTTTACACGGCCATGCACTTCATCGATATGCGGCTTCAATTGAGGGTAAAACTCACGAATACAATGCACACAAACCTCGAGCGGAGATGAGATCACGTCTGATTCTGTCTGGCATTGTATACAGCGGGACATCGTTCAATCACGCTCCTTAGCAGCCTGTTTTGAGCTTCGACTGTCCTATTATATAATGGGGGGATTCAGTTATACAATTAAGAGAAAGGCCGAATGTTCCATGAAAAATAAATTCTTTTTTCCTAGCGGCAAAGGCATCAAACTATGCGGAGTGCTTTCTAACCCCACAGGTGATACAAAAACTCCCCTTATTACCTTGTGCCATGGCTTCACGACAAGTAAAGACGGAAGAACTTATTCACGCCTGGAGACAATGTTGAACCAAAAAGGCATCTCCACCTTTCGTTTCGACTTCTTCGGTCATGGAGAAAGCGGGGGAAAGTTCGAAGAAATAACACTTTCAGAGGCGGTCAATGATGTGTTCAAGGCCATTTTTTTTCTCAAAGAATCAGGATATTCAACGATCGGCCTGATGGGCTCCAGCTTTGGTGGTTTTGCAAGCCTGATCGCGGCATCTCAAATGTCTGGGCTATCTCTACTTGCTTTAAAGTCACCGGTGTCCGACTACTTGGGATTGTTAATCGCAAGAGACCAGAAGATCGATATCCGACAATGGGAGAAAACAGGATCCCTCCCTGTCATTGGCAGCGATGGCCAAAGCCTCAAGCTCAACTACTCTTTTTATCTCGACGCTGAAACGATCAAGAGTGAAGATGCTATAAAAAAGATTAAGGCCCCGACATTGATCGTCCATGGGGATAAGGACGAAACTGTACCCTTACAGCAGAGTATTACATGCTCTCACATGTTAGAGGATTGCCGGCTAGAGATCATCGCGGGTGCAGATCACATATACAGCCAACCACAGCATTTTGAAAAGATGCTTTTCTTAATCGTTGATTTCATCAGCAAGAACAGCTAACCAAGTATTAAGCGGCCTAGCCCGATTAACCCGATCAGCATTCCCAGGGCTATCGCATATTTAAAGGGAACCAAGAAACCGTGGTACTCTCGAAACATCCATTTATCTTTATAATAATCTTCGCCCAACAATTTCCTGTACGCATCCTTGACTTCTTCGACAACTCTCTGAATCTCGTCCATATTTTTCTTTTTTTGAAGGAGTGCCAATTCGATCTCTTTCTGTTCCTGCTCTATAAGTCCTCTTTCGACAATTCGAGTTTTGCTGTAGAACCGGAACTCTCCATCCTCCTGAAAAAAAGACAGGATGAGCGGTATGCCAATACCAATCAAAATGAGAAAAAGTCCTGCCCTTCTTCTTTCCGATACTCCCCTTTTTTTAAAACGCAGATCTTTTTCAGCCATATTCTCTCTCCAGAACACATTCAGATTAAATGGCGTGTTGCCCTACACCATTTTGTCGGATTTATGCATGAAAAGCTTGAAAAGAATATCAAGTCGTTCCACCTCTTGCAATACGAAAAACAGTGGCAACTCGCGCTTATTTATAAAAGTGCAAGCGCTTTAGGAGGTTCACGACCTCCACTCCTGCTTCTTTATTGAGAAGGTAAATATTTTTTTGGGAATTTGGCGACAACGGTGTATTTAGGGTCCACGACATTCCCGATGCGGGAAATCCCGACTTGGGAGACAAGCTGGAGTGCCTCCCATCGGTCGAAACCGTAATCGGAAACAAGCCAGTTGATCAATTCAACATGCGCCGCGCGGAAGGCATCGATAACCGGCCGCGTACTCGCTGCGACCATGATAAATTTGTCGTCCTCGAACCTTGGCCAATGAATGGCTTTTCCTTTGATAAGATCAACTGTGACCGTGACTTCCATCGAACATTCCAAGCCAGTCCCACAGATCTCCCCATCGCCCTGGGCCGCATGGCCGTCACCCAGCATAAAAAGTGCGCCCTTGACTGAAACCGGAAAATAGAGTGTGGTCCCCGTCTTTGTTTCCACACAATCCATGTTTCCTCCGTGCTCTGCGGGCGTTAAGGAGAGAACCGCTTCTCCATAGTTCGGCGCGACACCCACAGTCCCTAAAAAAGGGTGGAGCGGTATTTCGATCTCTTTGATTCGACTGTTGGGCAGGGGGAGCCGTCCCACATTGTTTGCGAGGTCCAGCTTCCAGATGTAAGTTTTTTCTGGGAGAGGATCTGTCAACAGAGCTGTGTAGGTTTCTCCAGAAAGCACACCAAAATTGGGGATGTGCGTTGAAACGGCAAAATTCCTGTCCGGCTTCACGCTTATCAGGTGAAGCACGAGGGTGTCGCCAGGTTCAGCTCCCTCCACATAAAAGGGTCCGGTTTGATCGTTCACTTTAGGCATGTGGATGAGTTCGCTGGCTTTTTGGTCTTCTCTGGAGATTTTATTGCTGAATGCATCACGAGTTGTAGTGATCAATGTATCTCCGGGAGCAAGAGTCAGCACGGGATCATGCTTGGCATCATAAGTGTAATAGTACTTTGTGGGCTTAAAATGGTGTGTCTTCTGTGCGAAGGAAAAATTCGAAAATGTCAGGACAAACACACAAAAAACCAGTCCATAAACAAACACCCTCTGATTTCTCGGTTTTAAATTTATCATCCTTCTCATTACCTCCTTGGGTCTGTTCGAAGAACAGACTTTTTATTATGATAGATACATCACCCAGATTACTACGATATAGAAATTTCTTTTTCCATACGTCCGCCTTTTTGGGAAGAGACAAGGACCTTAATAATGGCCTTTTGTGTTGTGTCTTTCACGCGGAGTATATATGTGGTTTTCGGGCTCTCTGAATACCCATCGATCTGACCGAGTTCCGTCTTCATCTCGCCATAGATAATCTCCAGGTTATCATCGGGCAAAATCTCCAGCAGGATAGGTTCGTCGATCCTCAGCGCCTGAGCCTGTTCTGTGGCCGTTGGCAAAAATCCGGCGTTTTTTACGGCGATATCCAGCTGAAAAATCCCTCCCTCTTTATCGATTACTTCAAATTCCCCTACTTCGACTTTAGGAACGAGCCCGGCGAGATAAATCACAAAATTATTCCCCATTGCGCACTCTTTCTGGATCAACTCCCCTTCAGGGGGGCTTGTCTTCCTCCGGATCCATCCACCGATCTCGACCGACCCTAATGTGGGGTGTTCATAGGGATGCCAATCCACAAAGAGCTTACCATCCATCTCTTCATCATTCCATTTAAACCGTTCCTCTGCAGTGACCTCTCCATCCTTGTCGTAATCAGGCGCATCCCAGTGTTCATCTCCCAGGGAAAAGATGCCGAACAGATTGTAGGTTGTCTCGAGCGAGCTGCCCCAGGCAAAGTAGCCGGTGTCACACCCGCAATCTTCGGATTCCATTCCGAATTCGGAACTGGGCTCGGAAAAGCGACTCTCGGGATCTATAGCCCGCGGGATATTCTTCAATTTCCCCTCTTTATCCCGGTAGATCTGAGAGGTTTTTTTATTGGGTGTACCGGGTGGATAATTCCAATCATAAACCGATGTCGCCAAATCCCAGCCAGAATGCTCAAGACACCTTGCGCTGGCAACCATATACAACTCGAGATCTTTTTTATACTTAAAATCCTTATCCGACGCTGTCGTTGGCGGTCTCAAGATCACACGACCACAACAGTGATGCTGAACATAAATGGCAATGTTCGGGTGAGCGGCGATAAAATCCACTTCTGCGCGCGTTACGCTCTCTTCCATGGGATACTTCCCTCCCCCTCTTTGGACCGTTTGCGGCCTCCAGTTCCCTGGATAATTCCTGTTGGAGAGGAATCTCATACTGAAACTATCCTCGTTGATCTTTTCATCGCCATCATTGTCGATACCCTCAGAATAGACCTTGTAAAAAGTTCCTTCGGTTTCGTCCTTAGCCTTCCGGATCATACGGCGCGGATCTTTTTCGGAAATCTTCATCTCTCCCTTGGGATCCTTTTGCCTCATCTGGACGATGTATCCATCTCCGTCCAAATCCTCAGGAGGGTCTTCGTCGAAGAGGAAATCTCCATCGGAATCCACAGGATTGGGGTCCTCGCCCGCAGGTCTTCCTGTGAGGTACGCCTCAGCGCCATCCACATCCAGACGTGGGACGATATACCAGACGATACTGTCCACGATCTTTGTAATTTCCTCATCTTTGTTATAGTTTGCGAGCAGGTGCCAAATCGTGTAGTTGCAGGACATCGAGGCGATGACTTCACTCGAATGAATCTGATTCAAGAAAAAACCAGGTTTTTCTTCAGGTTCTCCGGTTGCGGGATTGTTTATGATAAACATCCAGACATCCCTGCCCATCTGAGATTTACACATGGACTGGAGTTCCGTGAGGTTAGGATATGCCCTGTGCATGTCCTGTAGGTAGCTTGTTAGCTCATCATACGTGAAATAATGATAGAAGTCATACTTCCCGAGAGCGACGACTTTTTTAGTCTTTTCAGGCACACGGAATGCTAGAGCAGAAGATAATAGAGCAATAAAGAGTACAAAAATGGTGATTTTTCGCATATTCCTCTCCTTCCCCAAAAGTTTATTCGTTTCGTTTGATGACGACGAGTGTGATATCGTCGTACTGAGGCGCGTTGTGCGTATGCTCGGCGATGGCTTCGAGGATCGCCGATTGAATCTCCCGAGCTGAGTTATTCAGATTTGCCTGGACGATGTCCACAAGCCGTTCCACACCGAAAAGATCATCAGCGATCATTTCGGAGCCAGGATCAGCGGCTTCGGTGATCCCATCGGTATAAAGGACGATTACCTCACCCGGCCGAATGGCTACGGTCTGCTGGTCATAGGGAACATCCGGCTGAAATCCTAAAATAAGCCCGCCTTCTCCCAGGCGCTCGATCCGGCCATCCGCACGAAAAAGCAGCGGTTGGTTATGGCCGGCATTTGTCGAAGTAAAGATGGATCTTTTTTTGTCCAGAATGCCATAAAAAAAGGTGACGAACATATGGGCATCCGTAGAACGGTAAAGCAGATTGTTGATCCTGTAGGCCACGTCGGCAACTTTCCCCGGCTGGAAAACCTGAGCGTGTAGAGACGCTTGGAGATTCGCCATAAGCAGCGCTGCGGGAATCCCTTTTCCCGACACATCGGCAATGGCAATGCCCAATTGTCCATCCCCTATATCCAGAAAATCGAAATAATCACCTCCCACCTGCTGACTGGGTAAACTGGTTCCTGTAATTTCAAAACCAGATACAACAGGCATCTCATGCGGCAACAGCTTTTCCTGGATCTCCCGAGCGGTTTCCAATTCCCTCTCGAGGCGCTCCCGTTCTATCGCCTCTTCCTGGCCTTTTTTGACGGCAGCGGCCATCTCATTGAAAGACACGGCAAGATCCCCAAGCTCATCCTCGTTGGGGATATCGATCTGGATATCAAAGTCTCCCTTCGCGATCTGTCTTGTACCCTGGTGAAGAGCTTTCACTGCTGAGGTGATACCCCCAGCTATCCTGATCCCGAAAAAAAGAGCGAAGGCTTCGAGAATGAGAAGCATAACAAAAAGAGCGAGAAGAACAGACATCACCAGCTGGGAGAGGGGATTCTGCTCGGAAAAAAGCGCTTGGACGACTCTGAATATGCTGGATTCAGTCATTAGAAGGATTTTTTGATTCTCGAGCCTGCCGTCAACAAAGGATACAACATCGACATCGGTCATCCCAAAATAAAGGGTTTTCCTCCAGATCGATACATGGCTCTCTCCTGAAGTGCTATCTTTTCCGGATGGAATCTTATATTTCCCGTATATTTCCTGCTGGGATGGCTGCTCGCCCTTGGGAACAGAGCGGATAAAGACATCTCCGGAAACACCGATATCGATGGGATTCGAAAAAGAAAGCCTGACATCCGATTGAAGAATAGCGGCCAGCCTGTTCATCAGAGCACTGTCCAGAAGACACCCTTTGATATCCATAGATGGGGGCGCGACATTCTTGAATCGGACAAGCCAAATGTCTGATCCAACCCAGAATAATTGGGCATGATCGGATTGTCGCCATTCTTCGAATCTGTTGGCATCCGCTTTTAGCGCCTGAAGAAATTCAGGAAACCAGGGGGGGACTTGTTCCTCTTTGCGGATTTCATCACCCTCGCTTTTATACATAAAAGGCCTATCAGAAATGGCATCTATAAAATTCTCATCCTGAACAGCTAGCCTTGTCCAATCTTGAAGGATCGCACGGGCGCGAGTGGCTCTGCTCGCTCCAAGGGTGCTGTAGACTGTGAGCATCCCCATAACATTAACAAGCAGGAGCGGAATAAAGGCGATCAACACAGCACTCACCGCTAATTTAGGCTTAAGTCTCATAAAATGAAGGCGAATATTCAAAAACAGATGAAAGATGCTGAAAAACCAGAAAAACCGGAGAGACCAGACAGAGTAGCCAACGATATTCTGTGCAATACTCATAAAACTTGATGGCTGGGAACTCGAGGGCATCAAATCTCGAGCCTGAAGGATAGTTTCCGATTGAATATTGACCCGGGTTGCCTTTCCAGGGATCCAAACAACTGTCAACAAACAAAAAACCAGAAAACCGATTAGATACAAAACCGCGCGACGACGAGACGTGAGATGCCTGTAGGGTTTATACAGCCGAATCAAAAGGAAAACAAACGAAAACGCTCCAGCTCCTATCCAAACTCCCGGTGCAGACGGAGAGATTAACACAAGGATAACGCTCAATCCCAACCAAACGATCCAAAATCTTTTGAATTTGGAATCAAAAAAGAGCAGCCGGATGGCACAAATCCATGTAGCCAGTGAAATTAATGCGGATAACCAGAGGGAGAGAACATGTTCGAAGCCGGACAGAATGTGCAAAAGCCATACCAAAACACTGCCCGCTGTTATATAAAAAGTGCACGTCCACACGCGATTGTTTAAGGGGGAAGTTTTGGGCAAGGAGTTCGTCTTCATGCACAGTAGTATAATCCAAAAAAAATCGAGATGGAATAGTTTTATTCCACCTTACAGACAGTGGCGTTGTAGATCTTGTGGGAGGACCTGTCTTGAACGAAAAAGACGACCTGTAAGCGGTTTCGATTCATCTTGAAATGTTTCTCCTTGAAGGAAAAGTTGATCTCTCTTTCATAGTCCGCTAAACGATTCGCCCCCGCATTTTCGGCTTCCAGGATGTTGAAGACAAAATTCCTGTTTTTTACTTCTTCTGGGATGACTGTCTTGAAATCACGGGCGACCTTCTTGTGGAAGAGAAGGCCATTACCCCCCGCATATTTCACTTCCTCCTCGACAAGAACAAGATTGTAATCCGCGCCCGCTATCTCTCGATCGAATGAGAGGCTGACCAGAACATCATCTCCGTTACGCTTTGCGCTGACTTTCAACTTGAGTCGGGGTATCTCGTCCATGCGGGTGTTGATCTCTGTTGAGTATTCATCGAATTTTGCCTTTGCGCTTGATCGGTATCCTCCTCTAGCGAGTTTCTTTTCTCCGTCGATATAAACTGTAGGCGTGCTGTTTATGCCGTAATAAATCGCCCTCGCTCTCGACGCGACATTCATGATCGGGTCGGGTCTGGGGATAGGAAGATGATACGCAAGGATCACCAGATAATCCTCGCTGTACGCTTCGATCAATCCATCGACGCCCAGATCCGCAGCCACACAGGAGCGGCATTCCGACCCTGTAAAAAGTTCAGCCAGGACGGATTTTCCCTGCCATTCCTGAGAGGGTTTGAATTCCTTGGGATGGAAAGGAAGTCCGCGCTGTTCGGCCACAAGCAGGTCATCGAATCCTTTCACACTCCCCCGTAGCTGTCGATACAACTCTTTCGCCTTATAAACTGAATCTTCAAAATTCTGCGCAGCCGCACTCATGAAACTATCAAATGCTTCTTGAGTCTCACCTAATCTTTCGTAGACGATTCCTCGTGTGTACCAATAGACATTATCTTGTTCGCCTCCGTTTGCCACATACTGATCCAAGGCGTCTTTTGCTTTTGGTACGCTTCCCTCATTGAGATAGGCCTGCGCAATCATGAGATAGCGCATGGCCAGTCCTCTTTTGACCGCTGGCTTCCGCTCTTCAGGGATTCTTTGTAAAAATTCAGGATTCTTGCCAAGTTTGTTCGCCTCATCCGCATACAGAAGAATGATCTCTGTGACCTTTTTTTTATCGAACTGCGAAATATTCCTGTGCTGCAAAATGACAAGTCCCGCATAGTAGAACATCAGCAGTCTGTTCAGACCTCTTGCTCTTTGAAATTGTTGGATTTGCAACTTAAAAATCTCCTCTAAGGTCGTGCTGAGCTCGATCTTGGTGGTGATAATATCGCGCTGAATGACACCCGAATATTTGCTATCTGGATACGCGGCTTTGATGCGTTCCAGTTCGGCAAGCCGGGCCTCGGGATCTTCGATCCTTCGGGCCTTCCTTAAAAGCCTGTATTCAGGAGAAACCTCCTGTCTTTCTTGAGACTCCAGAAAAAAGGAGGAAACGAGGATCGATGCAGCAATCAAAACAAGCGTGATCTTCCGGTTTTCCCTTTGTGTGCTCATGTCACACCTCCGACTCGAATCCCAATTCTAGACAAATTCGACCAAAATTGCTACTTCAGGGATAAACTCTTCCGGGTATCTATCTCAAAGTGTAACGAAGAGTTAATGGTTGTCCAAACCTCTTGATCTCGACTCCGAAGCTGAAACGCCGCATGTGTTGTCGAGCTCGAATCCGCTGCTATCCCAGGCCATCCCTGATCCAGTCAAAGGACAATAAGAAAGTGAAAAAGAGTGTATCCCCAGTTGAGGATGTAAAGTATGGCAAAGACTATCATTCCTCGATTCAATACTCTTCCAAATCCCACAACACGCATTCTAAAGGCAGGGAATGCAATCACAATCAACCGGAATAAAAACTGAAGACATACATAGACGAGTGTCAGCACTCCCAGTTTATGAAATCTCAGACTGACCTTAAAATCACCGTGCATGCCCGCAACAATCGACCGCGTCAATCCGCATCCAGGGCATGGTAATCCCGTCAGATTTTTAAAGGAACATGTATCAGGGATTGGAATGCGGCCGATGCGCAGATAGGGTGAATTACAACCTGGCAGAGAGATCAACAAACCACCCAACAGTATACCTGTACAGATCAGAAGAACTATCCAGTGACCTAAGAGCTCTCCTTCTCTAGGAATTCGTGTGGGTTGTGTGTCAGGTTTAGGAGATGCCTGCTGCATGGAGTGGATCAGTGGAATGCAGCTTTGACTTCTGGTTTTGTCAGCACAACAAGGCACCAGATGCCGATGGGCAATCCTAAAATACAACAGGGGCTTATGCAGGGGATCATGGCCAGAATGCTCGCGGCCATCGCTAAACCCCACTGGCTGAGTTCTTTCATCTTGAGTGCAGCGTAAATAATGAATGCCGCCACTAGAATGCCAACGAAAGAACTCCCAATTCCAGCGGCTCCCTCCCAGATTTCTGCATACATATCAGGGACATCTTCCCACCAAACCGTACTCAATCCGGCTCCGATAATAAGGGAAAAAAAGGTCGCCAGTGAAAATATTGCGCCGATTATCCCAGTAATAAGGAGTCCGGTTGATGGACCAGATACTTGCCGGGCAGCATCCGGGATTGTCGGGGTAATCTGTTGGTTATCAGTCATATCGCCTCCTTGACTTCCGAAGACTATGGTCTACGGTCGCTAAACCCCACAACATAAAAGCTACAATACACTAACTCTCCAAAATTACACAATCAAGCCGTATAAATTCTTCACTCGTTACCTTTTGCTTAAGGCAATGGCTCTTTCTTTTGAAGACACTTAACGATTTCTCTGAATTGCGAATGGTGTTTAAAGGATTCGAAGCTCACATCACGCTCCAGAAATGGCAACTCAGCCCACCCACAATCAACGGCCTTCTGCAGATTCAAGAACGCTTCTTCCTCATTTCAGGTCATTCTTTTATGGAGAAATTCAGCGCTGCAAGGGCATGAAGCTCCAGTGTGTTCAGAAGCTTGATCTTTGTATCTTCCTGATTGATGGCCAGGGAAAGCTCGGTGCAACCGAGGATAACCCCATCTTCATCATAGTTGTTGATGATATCGAGGAGCTTGTTTCGCGTCGTATTCTTATAGATGCCCAATACAAGCTCTTTAAAAATAATATCGTTAATCTCGTCCTGTTCCTCTTCTGAAGGTGTGATCACTTCCATCCCATGCTTCATGAATACATCTCGGTAAAACGGCGATTGCATCGTGTGTTTGATCCCGATGAGCAACAGCTTTTTCATTTTAAGTCTTTGAGCCTCTAGTGCAGTGATTTCCACGATACTGAGCAGGGGGACGGATGCCTTTTTCTCAAGAATATCGTAGACGGAGTGAGGGGAATTCGCGGCAATGCAAATGAATTCCGCTCCAGCTTTTTCCAAAGATTTTATGGCTGTGGCAAGATACCTGATGTAGCCATCAATATCTCCACGCTCCTCGAATCCCACCAGCTTTGCCAGGTCAAGGCTAAAAATAACCACCTCTGGATAGTGATAGTCCCTCTGCCTGGCGAAGTATTTTTTCAGGATGAATTCATAATACTTGATCGTAGATTCATGACTGATGCCGCCGATTATGCCTATCCTTTTCGCCATGTGCCTCTCCTCTTTGAATAATAGGTCAGTCCCCTCTTATTAATACACTTTTTGCTCCTAAAGATGCAAGGACAAGATGGGAGCATTTCCAAAATCGCGATGGACAAAGTCCGGGTGTTCCGATTAGCGATTTCGAAAACACTCCCCCTCTCCCCAGTGAGGAAATGTTTTAAATTCTTCTTAAAAGCCTGGCGGGGAGGGTGATGACAGCCTTGATAAAATCAAGAATCGCAGTAACGGTGATGCCTAGAAGCCGAAATGGAATGAGCAATAGCCAGATGATCGGATAAAGGAACAATGCAAGAATAGCTAACGGCCAACAGAGAACCAGAAGGACTAACCAGAGCAAAATTTTCATTGCAATCCTCTCATTTCTATTCAAATTAATGGATGATAGGGTTGTCATTGTAACATGTTCACTTGATAATACGAACAGGATCACCAGAAAGTTCTTTGGGTGCTTTCAGTTTTTTTGTTTCCAGCACGTATCGATTTCTATAAAAATCGCATTCCATAGACTTCACAATTATATTGGAGTAAAATACCTCCCCGAATAAAAAATATTTTTCAATGAACTGGAGGCGAACATGATCCTTAAAACGCAAAAATTACTGGTCATCATAACCGTCATAGGTCTTCTCTTCTGCGGATCCATAGGGGCTCAAGAAAAAAAGCCGATGACTTTCCTCGACACGATCAACCTCAAACGAGTATCCAATCCCAGCCTCTCTCCCAATGGCAAACAGATCCTTTTTACGATCACCAACGCGGATTGGGAAAAGAACGGAACCGTCTCTCATATATGGCGCCTCGACACGGATGGAAAAGGGCTTGTGCAGATGACCAACGGAAAAGACGGAGAAGGGGGAGGCACATGGTCTGCCGATGGGATGATCATCTCCTTCATCGCAAAACGTAATGATGAAAACCAGATCTACTTTCTGAATAACAGCGGTGGTGAAGCCGTTGAATTTTCCAATCATAAGGGAGGTGTTCTTTCTCACACATGGTCCCCCTGCGGAAAAAAGATCTATTTTGCAGCCCGCGATGCCTTGAGTGAGGAGGAAGAACAAAAAAAAGAGGACAAAGACGACGCATTCATTTTTGAGAAAAACGAGAAAAACACTCACATTTGGTCCATCGATGTCCAGACTAAAACAGAGAAAAAACTGACGGAGGGCGATTTTACGGTGAGAGGATACCAGTTATCGAGAGATGGAACAAAAATCCTCTTCAGTGCAGCGCCTACCCCGAATTACGATGATGTCCTCAATGCCGAAATCTGGCTTTTGAATCTCGAAGATGGGGAAAAAACCAAGATTACGGATAACAACATCTGGGAGGGCAGATTTTCCTTATCTCCGGATAACACACAGATCCTGTTTGTCGCCGATACGAACGAACGATTCGAACACTATTATCAAGACACGATTTTTTTAGTCCCCACTGCGGGTGGAACGCCTAAGCTTTTACTTCCTGATTTCAAGTATGAGATATCCCAAGCCTTCTGGTCTGCGGATGGAGAGACGATCTATTTCAGCGCCAACATGGGCGTGCATGTCGAGGTCTTCGCACTTGATCTCGCCAGTAAAAAAGTCAAACAGCTTACGGAGGGGAAGCACGTCATCTCCGGACTTGACTATATCCCCAAGATCAACAGAGTCGCCTATTCGGTCAATACTCCCTATAATCCCACAACCTTCTGGACTGCTGACATGGAAAATTTTAGTCCCCGAATGTTCTATGATCCTTATCCCGAGCTCGCGAAGTATAAGTTGGCCAAGGCCGAGGCTATCCAGTGGACGAGCACCGACGGCCAGACCGTCGAGGGAGTTCTTTTTTATCCAGTGGATTATGAAAAGGGCAAGCGCTATCCGTTGTTAGCCCATACGCACGGAGGGCCGCAGAGTTCGGACAAACTCAGGTTCGATAGCTACGCACATGCAAGGGCGGGAAGAGGGTATGCAATCCTCAAACCCAACTATCGGGGAAGTACGGGTTATGGGAATGATGTTCTCCGGGATATGGTCGGCCACTATTTTTTACACGCCGATGACGATGTGATAACGGGTGTCAAACACTGCGTCAAGATCGGATTGGCCGATCCAGAACGGCTGGGAACACTGGGATGGAGCGCAGGCGGGCACATGACAAATTGGCTTGTCACTCAGACGGATATATTCAAGGCTGCCTCATCCGGTGCAGGCGCATCCAACTGGATATCCATGTACGCTCAGAGTGATGTCCGTATCTATCGCACCCCGTGGTTTCTGGGCGACCCCTGGCACTCTGATTCTCCCTTAAAGACCTACCGGGAGCATTCCCCCATTTTTTACATCCATCAAGCCAAAACTCCAACTCTGATCTTGTATGGAGAAAACGACCGCCGGGTTCCCCTCCCTCAGGGATATGAGATGTACCGGGGCCTGAAGGCGAATGATGTTCCTACGGAATTGGTGATCTTTCCCCGCGCGGGACATGGTCCGAGAGAGCTTAGGCACAGACTCTACAAGATGAACAAGGAATTCCAATGGCTGGAGAAGTATATCATGGGCCGGGATTTCAAGTTCGAGAAAGCGCCCTCCACAGAAAAGAACGACAAAAAAAAGTAAACTGATCCATGAATGCGCATCCAAATCTGCGATGTGCGGGCGGGGTTGCAACGAGTATGTGTTTCCCTTATGATGGTCCTTGATTCAGTTAAAGGAGGACGCATATGCCCCATATACAGGCAAAACAAGACATGAATCTCCCCCCACAACTGACAGTCAAAATCGCTCCAGTGGATGCGCTTCCGGAAGAGAGCTATATTTGCAATTACGGTGTCGACACCTTAACAGCGGGTGCATCATCCAAAGAACACTTCCACGATTGTGATGTGTGGTGGATCATAGTTAATGGAATCGCTCGAATCCATGATGCGGGAAAAGACATCGAGGCCGGTCCCGGAGACATGATCTTCAGTCCAGCGGGTGATATTCACAAAATCGAGGGAATCACTATGGTCACATACGTGTGGCTAGAAGGCCCGCTTGAAGGCCAGAAGCGAAAAGGTCAACTCTCTCCTGAAACCTGAGATTTTGTTATGTGCAGCAGAGAATGTTGAAAGAGATGACGTATTCAAATCCCCTGTTTTGTGTTTCATTGGGTTAAGAAAAAGGGAGAACCTGGATGTGTAAATCAAAAGCTTTGGTTGGCGTACTATATTTTATATGTCTTTTTCTGTTCATAACCGCGCCGCTTGTGCCTCAAGAGAAAACACTCCGATCCAGGTACCTGGAGTATGCCCGGAACGCCGCAGACGAGACCTGGAAAAACTCTGCAAATGTGGTCAAGCGATGGAAGGAGAGTTTCGATCCGGAAAATGTCTTCGGTTACAGACCGCCAGGAGGTCTTTTGGAAACAGCAGTGATCTACGCCTTCTTATCCACCCATGAGAACAATGCGGAATACGCCCGACGGTCCAAAAAAATCCTCCTCACATACGGAGATTTCAGGTCTCACTACCCTAAGTGGGCTGTTGAGAAGCGGCCGGATTATGATGACAGACCCCCGACTCTTCCTGATTTTTTCACGGTTATGCGCTACATCAGAGCATATGACCTTCTCAAAAAGCAAGATCTTTTCACTCAGGCAGAAAGACAAAGGATCGCAGACGATATCGCAGAGAGCCTGGAATACCTGCTACGCACCCAGGAATGGGGCCCGATGAACCGCGCAGCGCTCCGTGCCGAATCCCTAGCCTGGGCGGTCCGAGCTTTCCCCGAACACCCAGATGCTCGGATTTGGGAGATGCAGAGAAAAGCCATCGGGGATGACAACTGGGGAAACTGGCAGATCGAAGACGCCACGATCTACCATGCTGTTTGGCTTTACGCTTTGTGTGGGTATTCAGATGCTATAGGAAAACTCAAAGAGCTTTTCGCGACACCCGAGATGTACTATTACGCCCATTACTTTCTTAATCTGATGAGCCCGGATGGGATGATTCCTGATTTTGGCGACGCCAACTGGCAGGCCAACTGGAGCCGATTCCTCGTTTTTTTTGAAACCGCAGCGACCCAGTATAAAAATCCGCAGATGAAGTGGGCGGCAGCGGTTATCGCCAAAAAATTCGTCGACTTTTCCACGCCCAATCCCAGTGTCGGGCTGGGCTATATGCTCCTCGATGGCTACCGATGGGCTGACGATAACCTCTCCGTTACGCCGCCTCAAACCCTCAGCCGGGAAGTTATGGAGGACGTCCAGGGAAAAAAGATCGTCTTCCGGAACGGTTGGGACAAGCGGGCCACATACCTCCTCCTCAACTACAGGGATGAAGGCGATGGGGGTCTGAACTTCAGGGACTACCTGAGAGACACGATCCCCGTCGAAGAAGAAAAAATGACACACGGTCATGCGGATGAGAACAGCATCGTGCTCTTGATGTCAGGGGGATCTGTTCTTCTCCACGATGGAGGATACAGAGATTACATGCCCAGCGGCCCTTTCGGTGCTTATCGACAAGACTATTTCCATAACAGGCTTTGTGTGCGTCCCGAAAAGATCTGGATGGGCCAAAAAAAGGGGGAATACCGGTATAGCATCACTGACGCCGTTCCCGGACAGCCGATACTCGATTTCCTGCGCAATGCAGGCTCTTACCGTATAGTCCGCACTCAAAAAGTTGATTTCCTAACATTGCCGGATCTCGACTACAGCAGGACACGGCTCTCCGATGCCAATATGGGGTATGAATGGGATCGGGTCATCACCTATGTTAAAGAACCGGGTATTTTTATCGTATTTGATATATTCAAATCACGCAAAGAGGAATATTTCACCCTGTCGAATCTCTGGCACACGCGTAAGATCCTCGAGCAAGGAAAGCACTGGTATGACACTGTGTACGATCAAATTCAGAAAAACACGCTTCCCACCGACAATCATCTGTCTATCGTCTTCCCATTGACCCACTACCGGTTGGAGGGTGTTGTTAAGGAGAAGAGACATTATCAGGATGAATGGCTCATCCATCAGACAACAGCACAGCATTTCGAACTCGGCGAAACCGTAGGATTTATCACTGTCCTGATCCCTCATCAAGCCTCGGTTTCCGCACAAAGCCTGGTCAATAAAATCCATCTTCTTCCAGCGGATCATCCAAAAAAAGGGATGGGGGTGAAGATAACCAATGGAGAAAAAATATATCACGTGGGTGTGAAAAACGACCTCCGGATGGATATGATCCGGGATTGGAGGCGCCCCCGATACACCTATGAGTCAGGGAAGATCCGATTCGGAGATATGGAATCCAACGGAGATCTCGTTTTTTATTCTTTATCAGGAAACACGCTGGACTTCACGATCGTGAACCTGACCAGAGCAGAATTCAAGGGAAAGGTCCTTGTGGATCCCAAACCTTCCTTTTTTGGTTTGG
>JASFPP010000071.1:0-17428 GCA_050115915.1 Candidatus Aminicenantota bacterium | reverse complement strand
AAAGATATCTTTATCGCTTGTTTAAAATGGTACCAGAAACAATAATCTGCGTTTTTATCATATTTTTTCTATCAACCTTTGTCCGCTCCTCATTAGGGTTCGGGGATGCACTTGTGGCTATGCCTCTTTTAACACTGGTCGTAGGACTTAGAACAGCCACTCCAACGGTTGCCCTTGTGGCCACCACGATCGCAATCACAATTCTAGTGAGAAACTGGCGGATCGCTGACTTAAAATCCACTTTTCGTCTCGTTCTATCCTCCGTTATCGGGATCCCGGTGGGTTTGTTGCTGCTCAAGGGGGTCAATGAAGATTTTATGAAAATCCTTCTGGGAGGGATTCTCATCCTCTATGGACTGTACAATCTCATCAATCCCCATTTGAGAAAAATAGGCCACAGTTTGGGACTGGCCTTTGTGTTCGGATTTATCGCCGGGGTGCTCGGCGGAGCTTACAACACGAACGGCCCTCCGGTCGTCATATATGGAACACTCAGGCGATGGGCTCCCGATCATTTCCGTGCAACAATGCAGAGCTATTTGTTGCCAACAGGTTTTTTAATCCTTTTAGGCCATGGTCTATCGGGATTATGGACAACAGAGGTCTTTATATATTATGTGTTCTCTTTGCCTGTTGTTTTCCTGGCTATTTATGTCGGGGGAAAAGCTCATAAGGCTATGACACAAAAGCACTTCGACCGGTATGTCAACGCCGCCTTGATCTTTATGGGTGCTGTTTTAGTCATCCGCCCGCTATTCTAGGCGAGACTCTGACTTTATTCGATCTTGGGAACAATATTGCCTGCAACACTTCTCTCCTAAGTCATTGATTTTGTCGTTTTATCTGTGATAATCTGGTTTTAATATCCTGCATAGTCAGAGCTAGGAGACTGTTTATATAGATCATGGGGGGATTATGAAATCGTCATCCTTAATAATGTGTTTTGTTTGTATTCTCTTCCTATCTGTATTGGGGAATACATCGGATCAAAAGCCCATCCGGTTGGGAACGCTGGCAACAGAGGAATCCGATTGGGGAAATTCTCTCAAAGCGATGAATGCAGAGCTCATTAAAGAAAGTGAGGGGCAAATTAAACTGGCCCTAACATTTTCAATGGATGAAGAACGTCTCATCGATTTGATGAGAAAAGGCCAGTTCGATGCCGTATCTGTGACCGGCATGGGATTGGGTTGGGTGCTCGGAGAACTGTTCATCTTTGAACTCCCTATGCTATTTTCCTCCTACGAAGAGCTGGATTATGTGCGGCGTAAATTGACTCCGGAGTTTTCAAGAAGGTTTGAAAACATTAACTATGTCCTTCTTGGCTGGGGTGATCTTGGATTCACATATTTATTTTCCAAACAACCCATACGCACCCAGAGTGACTTAAAAAAAACGCGATTCTGGGTGTCCAATCTCGATCCGGTTGCCGAAGCATTCGCCATTGAATCCGGAGAGAAACCGACGCTTGCCTCAGTAAGTAATGTCCTTTCGATGTTAGAGCAGGATGAGATCGATACAGTCTATGGACCGCCGTATGGCTGTCTTGCCCTCCAGTGGTATACGCATTTGAATTACATGTCCGACCTCATACTCGCACCTGGATTCGCAGCAACTATTATTAACAAGAGAAAATTCGATACAATATCCCTTAGCGAGAGGAATCTTTTTAAAAGGATTTCCGAAAAACATCACCGTCTGAACAGAGAAATCATTCGGAAAAGGAATGAAGAATCCATCGATGTGCTTAAAAACGAAGGAATCGAGATTATCCCAATTCCGCTCAAGGAAAAGCAGAAATGGCATTCGGTCGCTCTGCGTGTGCAAAACCAGCTCGCAGCACAGGGAAGGTTTTTTGACAGAGAACTTCTGGATAGGGTGCGTCAACTTCTAGAGGAATTCCATGAGGATAAACGTCAACCCCAACCTCAAGAGTTTTTTGGGAGAAAACCATGAGAACTCGCTTTTTATTCATTCTATCCGCTTGCATACTGTTTGGACTGGCTCGAACGACTGCTTTCTGTCAGAAATGGACACACTATTCAGAAGCAGAGGGCCTCGTTGGGAATTCGATTTGGTCTATCCAAGAGGATAAGAAAGGCTATCTTTGGTTAGTGACCGAATTCTCTGGAGTCAGCCGTTATGATGGGATTCGCATCGAGAATTTCCGAAGCTTGAGCACGCAAGATAGCATCGCAAGTGACAATATTTATTGCACTATGGCTGATAGAAGTGGAAATTTCTGGTTTGGGACAGACCGGGGTGTGAGTAAGTTTGACGGATTGTATTTCCAAAATTTTGATGTGACACATGGATTAGCCGGAAACTACATCACTTTTATACATGAAGATAAAGTGGGGACTATCTGGCTAGGGACTCATAATGGAGTTAGTCGATTCGATGGCAAAACCTTCCATAACTTCGACAGCAAAGATGGTCTCTCATCTAATAACATCAAGTACATTCTAGAGGATCGAAGTGGACATATCTGGTTGGGCACACAAAACGGGATCACAAAGTTCGATGGCGATAAATTCCGGTCATTGGGAATACAAAAAGTATCCCACCCCATACAGATGATATTTGAAGACCGGAATCGAAATATCTGGCTTGGAGCAGAAAATGGAGCTTATGTCATACGTCACAACAGTACAACAATTGAGGGACCGTTAATCAACGCAAATGTCTCTTTCATATTGGAAGACCAACTCGGCATTCTGTGGTTTGCGACGCTAAAACAAGGTCTCTGCAGCTACGATTTTTCTAACCAATATTCTCAGAATTACTTGAAAGGCAAAAGCATAAAATCCATACGTGAAGATAACAGAGGCAATCTCTGGATTGGCACAGACAAGGGAATATATTGTTTTGATGGAAAGGAATTCCTGGATTTCTCCAGGATCGAAGGAATCGGACTGGGATTTGTTAGGTCTATTCTGGAAGACGGCGATCAGAATTTATGGTTCGGAACAGATAACGGAGTTTGGAGATATACAATCGAAAACCTGCAGACCTTCACAGAAAAAACCGGATTGTTGGATAACTCTGTCGTCACTGCTCTTGAAGATAAAGAAGGAAAATTGTGGTTTGGCACCAGAGGAAATGGTGTCTGTCAGTTCGATGGAAAAGCGTTTCAGAGTTTCGACAGGTCTAGTGGCCTCCCGGGCCCATCGATTCTGTCTATGGTCAAAGACTGCAGAGGAGATATATGGATAGGATGCTCCTCAGGCGTTTGCAGATACGATGGTGAACAATTTTACCCAATCAAAGGAGAACCTGCTCTTGACAATGCTGTAAGATCCGTGGTTGAGGATAATGTCACAAAAGATCTTTGGTTTGCTACAGGGGATGGAGTCGTCAGGTTTAATGGCGCATCATTCCAGCCATTTCGCATCGCAAATGGATCTGAATTGATTGTTGACAGAACTGGAAATGTATGGCTGGGTAGCTGGACAGACGGACTATACAGGTTTGATGGAAAAAATTGGAGACACTACACAGAGGCCGATGGTATAGGAGGGAATCAGATCTCATGGATTTTGGAAACGCATCAGGGAGATGTATGGTTTGGATTCAAAGGGGATATCGGCCAGAACAAAGGAGGCGTGTGCCGCTATGATGGGGCACAGTTTACCGTCTTTACGAAAGATGACGGACTTAGCGATGATTCCATTTCGGTTGCTCTCGAGGACAACAAAGGACATCTATGGTTCGGGACTGAGGACAAGGGGCTTATTCGGTATGATATCGATCCATCGGAGGGCACACCCCGATTCGTATCTATGACTGAGGCGGCTGGATTAATCAGCAATAATATCGCATCGATCTTCATGGATAGATCCTGGAATCTTTGGTTCGGCACCGATGAAGGAGTCAGTAAGTATGATGGTGAGAACTTTCAAAGTTTCCCTCTGGATTTGACACTTGGTACTGTGCATGCAATTTTTGAGGACTCAAAAGGTGATATATGGTTTATTACAACCAATGATGGAGTCATAAAATACATCCATTCAGCAAAGGAGATCCGTCCTCGCGTTCACCTGACACAAGTTGAGGCAGACAAAATTTATCATCACGTGGATAAAGTGCGAATACCAAGCACGACGAAAAGGATTACGATCGAGTACAAGGGTATCAGTTTCAGGACAAGGCCGCAAGAATTGCGTTATGTTTGCCAGCTGGAAGGATTTGACGATACCTGGTCTCCTTCAACGATGTCCACTAGGGTCCACTATGAGCGTTTAAAGCCGGGAGAGTATCAATTTAGAGTCAGGGCCATCGATAAGGATCTGCATAAAACACATCCTCCAGCAAGCTTAGATATTGTTGTATTTCGGCCATGGTATCTAACCCCGCATTTTTTCATAGGCTTGATTCTGGGAGGGCTCGCCTTCCTAGGCGGCGGAGGATATTTGGTCTCTCAATTAAACAGACAGAGAAAAACATCCGCGCGACTCAGGGAAAAACTCCAGAAACGAGAAGAAGCAGAACGAATTCAAACCGCAAAGATGAGGTCTTTACGCCAATTAGTTGCAGGTGTCGCCCATGAGGTCAATAATCCGATCGGAGTCATCTCCAGTAGCAGCGATACATTTAAGCGCACAATTCCAAAGATTAAACAGACACTGGATCAGGTGTTCATAGCGAAAACAAAGGAGGGCATGGACTTGGAAAAAACTCTCCTGCTGCTGGAAGAAACCAGTTCTGCCAATGATGTTGCTTCGAAGCGTGTCGAAAAGATCGTTACAAACCTACGAATTTTTGTGGGATTGGATGAAGCGGAGTGGCGGACAGCAGATCTCCATGAGGGGCTCGATACAACGATAAGCATGATGGAGTTGGGGGAACACTGTCAAATTAAAATAGTCAAAGAATACGGCTTGATTCCAAAAATTTACTGCAGTCCCAGCAGCCTCAATCAGGTTTTTATGTGTATGTTGAGAAATTCATGCGAAGCTATCGGGGACGAAGGGGAAATAAGAATAGAGACCTCAACAGAGAGCGGGAATGTCAAGATTACTATCAGAGACACAGGAAAAGGAATTTCTCCCGAAAATCTCGGGCGAATCTTCGACCCTGGATTTACTACAAAAGCGTTAGTAGGAGTTGGGCTAGGATTAGCCACCTGTTACAAAATCATCGTAGATGAGCATAAGGGGCATATTGATGTTGCGAGTGAATTGGGAAAAGGGACGACATTTTCCATCTTATTGCCTATATCTGGAAATGAAAGAATTGAGAAAAAGGATGCGGTATAAATCGAAGGAGTTATTCATGTGGAAATATCAATATGTCATGGCTGGCGTTATTCTGATCTGCTTACTGACAGTGAACTGTAGCATGACACGGCTCGCAGCCGATCAAACGACAAAGGTCTTATTGAAAGCAGCTCCGACTTATGATCGGGAGAGTGACCTGGAACTGGCAGAACGATCGAGCTTGAGCAACATGAAAATGCTCGAAGGCCTTCTAGAGGTAACACCGGATAACGAAGATTTGTTGTTGTTGGCCTCCAGCAGTTTCACACGCTACACTTTCGGATTCGTGGAGGAGCAAATCGAAATTGCGGATGAGCGATATGACTTTGAAGAAAAGAAAAAGTATGTAAAAAGAGCGGTGAACTTCTATGAGAGGGGAAAAAACTACGCTTTAAGAGCGATGGAGAAACACAGAAAGGGTTTTTCACAACTCATTAAGGGAGATCTGGAACGATTCTCGCTAGAGCTTGGGCAGCTCCAAAAAAAACATGTCCCAGCTCTGTTTTGGGTTGCCTATGCCTGGGGAAGTATCATTAACCTCCAACAGAGCGAACCCGCTCGTTTGGCTGAATTGACTCGGGTTGAGCTCATGATGGATCGACTCTTAGAATTGGATGAACGCTTTTTCTTTGGGGGAGCCCATCTCTTTTACGGCATTTTTTATGGCGGGCGACCGGAAATGCTCGGCGGAGATGCTGAAAAAGCGAGGGGGCATTTCAAGAGAGCCATCGAAATAACACAAGGAAAGTTCCTCATGGCCCCATTCATGTTGGCCAAATGTTATGCCTTCCAAACACAAAAAAAAGAATTATTCGAGAAAACCCTCCAGGAGATCATTGACGCACCGGATGATCTTTTCCCCGATCAACGACTTGCCAACGAAATTGCAAAAAGAAGAGCGAGGCGACTTCTGGCTAGGGTTGATGATCTCTTCTTCGAAGAAATATCTTTATTCGTGCCTGATTTCTAAAGGAGAGTGCATATGCTTCTTTGGCTTAAACGAGTGACCGTTATTACAGTAACGCTCCTCATATGTTTGGGTGCACGCTCCCGGGTAACCACAATAAAATTGGCAACTCTTGCACCCTCTGGATCGACGTGGATGAATGTCATGCAGGAGATGGTCAAAGAGCTGCACGATAAAAGCAACGGCAACATCCGGATAAAGATTTATCCAGGCGGCGTTCTGGGTGACGAGAGAGATATGGTTCGAAGGATGAAGATCGGTCAGCTTCACGCAGCTGCCATGACCACAATCGGGATTTCAATCATCCAGAAGGAAGCCTTGGTGTTTCAATTGCCACTGATATTTCAAAGCTATGAGGAGCTGGATTATGTGCGTGACAATCTACGCACGACTATGGAGCAGGCTTTCGAAAAAAAGGGATTTGTTCTTCTTGGATGGGGAGATGTTGGACCCGTTCATATTTTTTCAAAAAATCCAATTCAGAATAAGGAAGATCTGCGAAAATCTAAGATCTGGGGTTGGATTGATGATCCAATTTCTACGGCTTTATGTAAAGAAGGAGGAATCAAACCTATTCCGCTTTCTGTGTCTGAGGTGCTTCCATCTCTCCAAACAGGAATTGTGAATGCGGCTCCCTCGACTCCCCTGGCCTGTATTGCGCTTCAATGGTTCAGCAAGTTTAACTACATGAGTGATTTGGTCATGTCTATCGCGATTGGCGCGACGGTGATGACTAAAAAACAGTATGACCAGCTGGATGCATCTAATAAGGTGCTGCTACGAGATATCGCCAAGAGCTATCATCAAAAACTCACACATCGAATCCGTAGGGATAATGAGGAATCTATCGAAGCCCTGAAAAAAAATGGGATTCGTATTGTCCCCGCTTCAGCGGATGGGATAAAAGACTGGGAGAAAGTGGCGCTAAAGATTCGGAATGAAATGGTGGGACAGATCTATTCTCAATCTCTCCTGGATGAAGTGGTTCGATTGATCGAGGAATATCGGATGAAAAATTTCCATGAAGTGTATTAATGCTATAGATAAGTTTCTGGCGGCTTTTGAGAGATCCATACTCGTTTTGATTCTCATGGGCATGGTTTTTCTGTCATGCCTCCAAATTGTTTTACGTAATCTCTTTGCATCCGGAATTCCGTCCTTAGACATCGTGCTCAGACACCTGACCCTTGCCCTTGCTTTTATTGGTGCCTCCCTGGCAACTCGAGAAGAAAAGCATCTCCGGATAGATATCATCCCCCGCATGATATCCGGGAGATGGGGACGTATAATCTCCATTCTTACTCACATGATTTCAGTGCTTGTCTGCCTCATATTCGCAAGAGCTGGATGGAATTTTGTCGTGTTGGAACAGCAATCCGAAACTCTATTCGTTCTTAACACACCGCTTTGGGTTCCTAAAATGATCATTCCCTTTGGATTTCTTCTGATTGCCTTCCGAATGGTTCTAAAAATACTTGAAAAGTCTTGGGCTATTTTGTCTGAAGCAAAAGTACCGGACATAACCCTAGAGAGAGATACCAAGTGACGGCTATAAAGCTCTTTGGGCTCATCTGTTTCGCTCTGCTCGGCGGACCACTGTTTGTGTTGATCGGAGCAGGGGCCATTATCGGTTTCCACGACGCAGGAATTGATTTAACAGCCATCATTATCGAACTCAACAGACTCACCAACAGTCCAACTCTCATCACGATACCACTCTTCACATTTGCCGGTTATGTGCTCGCAGAGAGTAAGGCTCCCAAGCGGCTGATCGGCCTGGCTGAAGCATGGTTCGGCTGGATTCCCGGAGGATTGCCAATCGTAGTCCTGGTCGCCTGTGCCTTTTTTACGACTTTTACAGGAGCATCAGGGGTGACCATCGTTGCCCTCGGTGGCTTGATGTTTCCTATTCTCCTAAAAAACTATTCCGAGCGCTTCAGTTTGGGCCTGATCACATCATCCGGCAGCCTGGGATTGCTTTTTCCTCCCAGCTTGCCGCTCATTCTATACGGGATTGTCGCAGAATCACCAATTGACCGCCTCTTTCTGGCAGGGATTATACCGGGTTTTCTTCTTATTATTATTCTCTCTTTTTACGGTTCTTATTGGAGCACTCATTCTAAGGTTGCTAAAACGCCCTTTCGTTTCAATGCTGCTCTCAAGAGCCTCTGGCAAACAAAATGGGAAGCACTACTGCCTTTTATGCTCTTGCTAGCCATATACAGTGGAATTACGACAATCGCCGAAGCTGCGACACTGACTGTTGTATATGCACTACTTGTAGAAATAATTATCTATAAAGATATCAATATAACCCGCCTTCCTAAAATCATCAAAGAAAGCATGGTTTTGGTGGGCGCGATTCTTATTATTCTGGGAGTTGCCCTCGGTTTTACAAACTTTCTCGTTGACCAGGAAGTTCCAATGAAGGCCCTGTCATTCATTCAGGAGCATATCCACAGCAAGCTTGTTTTTCTACTGGCGATCAACTGTTTTCTCCTTATCATCGGATGCTTGATGGATATATTTTCAGCCATCATTGTCGTTGTCCCCCTGCTGACACCTATTGCTGTGGTTTTCGGGATCGATCCCATCCACTTGGGTATCATTTTTTTAGCGAACCTGGAGATCGGCTACCTGACCCCACCTGTTGGGATCAATCTTTTCATTTCCAGCCTCAAGTTTCAGAAATCTATTGTGAGAGTCTATGTTTCGGTCCTGCCGTTTATCGTACTGCTGATCCTGGCCCTGCTCCTCATCACCTATATCCCGCAATTGAGCCTTTGGTTGCCTAGGATAATCGGTTGACCACCTTTGTATCGACGCATTTTGATTAATCCTCTGCCATTTCGTAAAATGTACATAACAACATCTGCATGAGAAACACCCAATGAAAAACGTAAATCTCTTTTGGCTCAGTCTATTTTTATTGATCCCATTCCTATTCACTGAAACACAGAACCCGGATAAGCCCCTAAGGGGAGATTGGGATTTTGCTCCAGTGAAACTATGGGAGATTTCTAAAGCTGGAGAGGATGTCTTTGGCGAGCCCAACAGAATCAGGATTTCAGAAGAGGGCACAGTTTACGTCTCTGATCCAGAAAATGGATTGAATTACATTTTTAATCGATCGGGCGAATTCCAAAGAGCGTTCGGTCAAAGAGGACAGGGTCCAGGAGAAGTGCGGCAACAGAGAGACATCTTTGTGGTGAAAGACCAAATATATATCGTTGATACAGGAATGATTCATATATTTACCAAAAGTGGTGAATACTTAGAATCCAGGAGAAATCAAAGCTATCGACATCGTCCTGTCATTTTCCTCGGAAAAGACGTATTTATAGCCTGTCCCTTTGGCATATTTGAGGCACCGGGCGGTGTCGGGAAGGTCTCTCGTGTCAACTTGAACGACAGATCCGAAAAAGTGATCACAAAATTTCGCATATTCGAGGGAGGCTCAGCAAGGAGCGGAAACCTCATTGGATCATTCGTCATGATAGGTTTAACCCCTCAGATGACAGTTGGCTATGGGGATAACAAAATCTATTATGGAATGAATGATACCTATAAAATCCATATTGCAGATTTGGATGGTGAAGTGCTCGATTACTTCACTTTAAAACGAAAGAAAAAGAGAGTCTCCGATGAAGCCAAAAGAAAGAGTTTTGAAAGATATGGCCGAATATCCAGACAAACACGCGAACAGTTTATCAAAACTACGCCTAACGACTGCACCTTCTTCTGTCGTATAGAGATTCATGATGGACTCATCTATGTGTTTGTACCTGATATCCTCCGAAAGAACACACAAAAGATAGATCTATTCTCTCTTGAGGGGAAATACCTGTACTCTGGTCTCATTCAACTCGAAGAAGGTGTAACAATGCTCGATTCTCAACTGGATAATCCTGTCATTAAAGATGGCTGTCTGTATGCTGCGCTGCAGGAGGAGAGCTTTAAGATTAAAATCGCCAAATACAGAATAAAATACCCCCCTTTATCCGGCCGTTGACCTTGTCAATTCGACTGTGATACCCTCATTTCATCGTTTCAGTTAGGAAGAAAGGAGCATCAGCCATGAACAAAGTGAAGATTTTGTTCAGCCTGTGTTGTGTCATTTCTCTTGTCACAGGATCGTTCGCATTCCCCCAGGAGGATGAAAATCTCCAAGAATTGTTGAACCAAATCCGTCGGGAGAAATTCGATATCATCCTGCCTCAAGTCATGCGGGAAAATAAGATCGACATGTGGATCCATGTTTTGAGAGAAGGGAATCCCGACCCCCTCTCATCGCAGCTGGGGAGCGAATCCGGTGTTTTTATCTTTACGGACCGCGGCAGCGATAGGATCGAGCGTGCGGTATTTGGCCACACTTCGGATTTGATCCAAAAATGCGGGGCTTATGATATTATTGTCCCACCTGAAGTTGAGATTCCCTTAACAGCTTTTCCCGAATACAGGATGCCTTTAGGGGCATTTTACAGAAAAGGCGGGACCGAATGGCCTGGAGGACCGTATACAGAACTGGATTTCAGGTTCAAGGGTGTCGACAAATTTGTTGCCGAGCGCGATCCCAAGCGTATAGGCGTCAATTTCCTGGAAAAACTGGGATCCCCTGTGCTGTATGAGATCCCCAGGCTAAGATCCGATGGCCTCTCGCATACGGATTACAACTTGCTTGTAAAAACGATCGGAAAGGAGTATGCCAAGAGAATCGTATCCGCCGAAAATGTGATCACGGATTTTTTGTCACGACCAGTGGAGAGTGAAATCGTTCTCTACAAAAAAATCAGGGAGGAAATTGCCGCATCTTTTGATCGCCAAATCAAAAGTATTGTACCGGGAAAGACCAGATTCGGTGATCTCGAGGGAAGTCGGTATGTCGTGGATAAAAACGGAAATCGTGGACGACGCGATCATATACTCCAGAGAGGCGATTTATTCTGCCTTCATGGAGGAAATCAAAGCGGCGGTCATGTGGATGATGAGTGGAAATACGGGAATTTCTATGAAATCTCGTTCGAACACGGCTACATTCTTCAAGAAGGTGAAACCGAACTGCCTCCTAAGATCAAAAGAGCCTGGGATGATGTCCTAAAGGTCCGAAAGATCTTGGAAGACAACATCAAGGTGGGGCGTACGGCGGGTGAAACCTTTGAACTTCTCAAGCAAAAAATCGAAGAGGCGGGATACATTTATGTCAACCGGCAGATTTCGAATCAGACAAGGATCCTCAGATCACACAAGTTCCTCTCGATATGCACGCAGCCGCAGGAATATATGCGCCGAGGATCGGCCCCTTAGGTCCGGATTGGCAGAGGGAGATGAAGCTCCCCCTCAATCACCACTTCTATTTTGAATATTGGGTGTATGTTCCCATGCCGGAATGGGGTGAAGGGAAATATTTGTCTATCCAATTGCATGATGGCGCGATCGTCACTGAACACGGCGTCGAGTATTTCTTTCCCCCGCCAACAGAAATCCGCTTAATCAAATGACAAGATCATTGAGGCCCTGGTGGAGTAATTGCGCCCTCAAACCAGATCCAGAGATTCTGGAGATCGACAAGATGGAGGATCGGATCGCTCCCTTGACCCAGAATATCTCGAAGATCCGTGAGTTGATCTCCAGTCTCGAATTATGTCATCACAAAGCCGATCGATGGGTTGCTAATATTATTGAGGCGATCGGCACAGGAGAAACCCAAAAGGGATTGGGAACCCGCGCAGCCGGTCAAACTCATCCTTCCGAAAAAATTTGGCAGAATGCCTGCGCGGCCCTTTCAGCATGGAGTGCGGGATGTCCAAGCCAAAAAGTCAATTTGTCCATCGGCCCGGTACCTGGATCTCAACTCCTTTCCTGCCTTGGAGACCGCTCGCCCCTCAAAGAATGGCAAGTCCAGAGAGTGATCGAGAAAATTCGCAGTGTCATCCATTGGCCTCAGCCCTATGATGATCCAACAGCCCAGTACGTGTGGATTCTCCTAAGCGGAGAGGAGTATGAGTTAGCTTACCGAAACGAGTGTCCGGATGACTATAAAGAACACGAAGATTTCTGGCAGGAAACGGTCCGGACCATTATTCATGATACAGATGGTGGAGAACAGGCAGAACTCTCTTTGGGCCTTGCCATCGATATGCTCTGGCCGTGTCACTGGAGGTTTGTGACAAATCTTCAGATCGTTCTGGATGCGATAGGCGGGGCACTTCATCCAGACGAACCCTATGCCGCCTGTGGGAGGAACATAAATCTATTCCCTATTCGCGACCGTATGAAGATTGTCTCCAACACTTTGAGGTTTTTCACCGGGCAGATGGAGATAAACAAGGAGACGGATAAGGATTTGCTTGACCTGCTTGGAGAACCGACAGGAGAAAAAAGCTGGCTTGCTGCTTCCTTGGATAAAACGATACGACACCAATTGAATCCCCCATTAGAACTTCGAGCAATATCTGCCTTGTCCGGTCCAGACTGGATTAAACAATAAATATATATCCAAAAGAGATGTCAATATTTTCCTCAATTTAAAATAAAGGAGGATTGAAATTATGAAACTGAAATCATTTTTGGGATTATGCGTTTGTTTGGGTTTATGGAGTTTTTGCGGTTCGGGTGGAATGAACAACAACACCGCAGCAAATTCGACGGACTACAAAGATTTGATCAAGCTTTTCAAGGAATTTCGGGAGTATCAAAAACCAAAAATCGTTGAAGGGATACCCGACTATACCAAGGAAGCCATGGACGAGCAGTATGCACGACTGCCTGAGTTCCGGCAAAAACTCAGTCAAATCGATCCATCGGATTGGAGCATTCCGGAACGAGTGGATTATGAGGTCCTGAGGGCAGAGATTAACGGAATGGACTTCGACCACCAAGTATTCCATCCCTGGAAAAGGGATCCTGCTTTTTACGCCGTCATCACGACTTATGAGCCCGATGTCCCTGCACGCGAAGGGCCTGAGATTTTTAATGTTCTCTATCTCCCGGAATACACATTTCCATTGGACGGAGAACAGAAGGAGGATTTCCGCATCAAACTAAAAGCCATTCCAGGAATCCTGGATCAGGCAAAAACAAACCTCACAGAGAAAGGAAAGGATCTCTGTTTTTTCGGGATCAGGCAAAAAGAGAGAGAGATACCTGCTCTTACGTCACTATCTGAGAGACTTGCGAATGAAAGTCCGGACCTTGTTCCCTTAATCGACCAGGCAAAAGAGGCCGTGGTGGAGTTCAAGACATGGCTCGAAAATGAACATGCCTCCATGGAGCCAACACAGGATGGAATTGGAGTCGAAAATTTCAATTGGTACATGAAACATGTGCATCTGGTTCCCTTTGACTGGCAGGAGCAGGTGGACATCTGCCGAAGAGAGCTGGAACGATCTTGGACGGCTCTCAAATTGGAGGAGATCCGAAACCGCGATCTGCCACCTCTCGAGCCAGCGAAATCCGTAGAAGAACTTCGCACTCGCCTCAGGGCCGCAGTGGATGAATTTATGGGCTTCCTGAAAGAAAAGGAGATTTTCACTGTCCCTGATTACATGGGCTTAAACACAGAAGTGAGCTCCTACACACCTCTTGAACAGCAGAGCTTCTTCACCCGGGTGGAATATCACCACTACCTTGCCTTACGACCCCACATGATTCATTGGCTGGAAAAACAGCGGGAAAAATTTAACGATCATCCTATCCGTGGTGTTCCGCTTCTCTTCAATATTTGGGACAGCCGGGCGGAAGGATTAGCCACTGGATTCGAGGAAACCATGCTCCAGGCTGGTTTGCTGGATGGTGTCCCTCGAGCGCGGGAATTGACCTGGATTTTGTTGGCCTTCCGTGCGGCAAGAGCGCTTGGTGACCTTATGGTCCACAGCGGAGACTGGACAGTAGAGGAGGCAGTGGATTTTGGAGTCCAAAACACGCCCCGGGATTGGGTTAAGCCCAATGGAAGAACCATCTGGGGAGATATCGGCCTTTATCTACGGCAGCCAGGATATGGCACAAGCTATGTGTATGGTAAAATCCAGTTGGAACGACTGATCGCCGACAAGGCTATCCAATTGGGGGATCAATTCCATCTGAAAGATTTTTTCGATGATTATTTCAAAAGAGGCGTGATCCCGGCTTCTCTAATCCGCTGGGAGATGACCGGACATGATGATATTGTCCGAAAATTGGGATTGATCAAGTAGTCAACTCGCTCTCGGTGATTTCCATAGCTCGGACTCATATTTAAAGGAAGGCTAAATATGGCTGAAATTACTGTTGACGAAAATATTTGCCATAAGGATGGGCTTTGTGCGATGACGTGCTCATAGGGCATTTTTAAGCAGGAAGAGAAAGGGACCGTCCCAAAGATCGATGACGTGGTTAAGGAGAAATGTTTTCGTTGCGGACAGTGTGTGGCCATTTGTCCCAGCGGAGCAATATCACACAGTCATTTTCCAAAAGGAACAGTTCATCCCACCAACTTAGAAAATCTTCCCTCGTACGACCAAGTGCTGGAGCTTATCCATAACCGTCGATCGAAGCGATTATTCAAGGATAAAGCTGTTGAAAAGGATGTGCTCGAAAAAGTTCTAGAGGCTGCTCGATTTGCACCCAGTGCACACAATGACCAATCAACGGAATACATTATCATTCAAGACAAATCAATAATCCACGAAATTACCAAGTTGACTGCAGAGTATATTGAAAAGCTTGTGAAAGCTATACGGAATCCCATCGCTCGAATGTTCATCCGGCGCGCTCTTGGTCGACGTGGGGCGGCTACTCTTTTTGAGCTTGCGCCAGAGATGGAAGGTCTTGTGTTTTTGTACAAAGGAGGAACGGACTGGATCCTTCGCAGTGCTCCTGTCCTGTTATTATTTTGCGCGGATAGCGCTGGGGGATCTTTTGCAGGAGTTAACGCAAACCTGGCTCTTCACAATGCAGTCCTGGCTGCTGAGACTTTAGGGCTAGGTTGTTTCTATGCAGGATTTGTGGTTCATGCCACCGAACGAGATAACCGCATCGCAAAACTCGTCTCTTTGCCAATAACCCATAAAATCTACGGAGCGCTTGCTATGGGTTACGCTCGACTGAAATTCAAAAAATGGCCGGACCGAAATCCAGTCAAAATAACATGGTTTGGCGATTTTTCGCGATAATCGGATTTTCATGAAAGCCTCCTTCTTCATGATGCTCACTCCCGAAAAATCGTGTCTAATAATTATAAAATCAGATAGAGAAAGTCAATCTTTGTTGTCATTGACGTTGTTGTTTTGGCTGTGCTAATCTCAATCTAGGATGTTAAATCCTCAGGCTCAAAAACTCAAACAATAAGGATCTTTCAATGAACAGGCCGAAGACAAAAAATAAAAAAATGACTCGTCGTGACTTTATCAAAGTCACTGGAACGATCGTTTTGGTGGCAGGCACTCGATGGAATCTTTGTGCGGCGGATGAAATCCCGCCCTCTGACGGGTATCTCTTAGTGGATATTAAGAAATGTCAGGGATGCGCAAGTTGTATGCTGGCCTGTTCTCTCATTCATGAGGGTGTGGAGAGCCTCTCACTTTCTCGGATCCAGGTCCTGCAAAATTCTTTCGAGGCCTTTCCGAATGATGTGACTATCGAGCAGTGCCGTCAATGTGTGGACCCGCCCTGTGTTAAGGAATGTCCTGTAGATGCCCTAGAGCCAAATCCAAAGTATGGCAACGTAAGGATGGTGGATAAGGAAAAATGTATCGGATGTGGCACTTGTTATGACGTCTGCCCTTATACACCAAGTAGAGCAGTTCTCGCCGATGATAAAGACTATGACAATGAGCTCAAGAGCCGGAAATGCGATCTCTGCGCCAATGCGCCCTTTCACTGGGATGAAGGGGGCGGAGGACCTGATGGGAAACAGGCTTGTGTGGCGTTATGCCCAGTGGGCGCCATCATGTTTACAAAGGAAATCCCTAAACAAGAAGGAGATTCCGGGTATAAAGTGGACTTACGGGATTCAAATTGGAATAAGATTGGTTTCCCAAAAAACTAGGGGCACAATCTGAGGAATACCGAATGAATGGCTATGCAGGGAAAATAATAAAAATTAACTTGACTGATAGAAAAGTCGACGTCATCCCCACCCATGAATACGAACATTGGATGGGTGGACATGGCATAGGATCGGCCATATTTTTTGACCTGGTTAAAGACAAAACGATCGATGGCTTCCATCCCGATAATGTGGTGACCATGATGACCTCTCCCCTATCCGGAACCCTTGTTCCAGCAGCCTCGGGAAGAACCGAGGTCCAGGGAATCGGTGTCCAATCCTATCCCATTGGATGGTTTACACGGAGTAATCTCGGTGGGCGTTTTTCCGGCATGTTGAAGTTTGCTGGGTGGGATGGAATCGTACTACAGGGAAAAGCAGACAAGCCGGTCTGGATTGACATTAGAGATGGCAATGTCCAAATCAGAGACTGTGCTCCATTGTCACTTTGGGGAACGGATACATGGGAATGTCAGGAATCTATCTGGAATTATGTGCAGTCAGGCAATAAATATGGGGGCTGGAACAATCCTTCTGATAAAAAAGGATGCAAAACAACCCAGCGACCAGCAGTAGTGGCTATCGGGCCTGCCGGAGAGAATCTGAGCCGGTTAGCATGCCTTATACACGATGCCAGCAATGCAGCCGGACAGGGGGGCTTCGGAGCTGTTTTTGGATCTAAAAACCTCAAGGCGATCAGTGTTATCGGAACAGGACGGGTGGAAATCAGTGACCCAAAAATGCTCCTGGCCACTCGCTTATGGCAGAAGGAAAACTATGCTTTTAACCTCGCTCACTTGAAACAAACTTGGGGCTCGATGCAATTCCAGAGCCCGCCTGCCCCTATCATACTGTGGGCAAAAGGCCGCCCTAAGATTGATCAAAGACCCCAGTCCTGTCTGGGTTGCCATTCGGGTTGTCGCGCTCGATACAAGGACGCCTCGGGCAATGAAGCGTCCTGCATCTCTTCCACATTTTACCACGACGCAAAAAGCCTTGATATCCAGCGATACGCCAGTGATTTAATCAATCGATACGGTCTCAATGCGCAGGAAATGGTTTTCGGCCTTCTCTATATCTGGCTTCTGATGAGGACTCGCAAGTTAAAGTCTGCAAATATCCCAGAATGCCCTCTGGATTTTAGGACGTACGGCAGTCAAGAGTTTGTTGAGCAATTTG
>JASFPP010000070.1:0-17480 GCA_050115915.1 Candidatus Aminicenantota bacterium | reverse complement strand
ATATATCAAAAACGCTTTTTTTAATAGGCCTTCCATATCTCTGGACCCTAAGATTCTAAAAGAGTTTGTCGGCCAGTATGAACTAAGCCGAGATTTTATCATTACGATCTCCCAATACAACGATCACCTCTACGCAGAGAATGCGGGCCAACAAAAGGTTGAGATATTCGCTGCATCCAGCGATGTTTTCTTTTTTAAGGTTGTGGATGCCCAGATCACTTTCACTAGGGATGAAAAAGGCAAAGTCACAGGTCTCAGGCTCTTTGATGGTCACAAAGAAACCCTTGCTTTCAAAATCAAATAGTCTCCGTAATAAAAATTTTCAGAACAAGATGATTCAAAACGAAGGTTTTTCTGGGCAAAAAAATCACTCCTGTGTTCTCTGATCTTTGGCAAATCTGTGCACTCGTTCGAAGACCCGGAGTAAATTCCCCCCCAATATTTTTTTAATATCCTCCTCTTTATACCCTCTTTTTATAAGATAGTATGTTATGAGCGGATAGCCGGCTGCAGTTTCCAACCCGATGGGGTTGTGTATCCCTCCAAAATCAGATCCCAATCCGACATGATCGGCGCCAGCGACTTTAACAGCGTGATCGATATGGTCGATCAACATTTCAATGTCCACACCGGGCGGAAAGATCTTTTTATCCAATTCCAAAAGCTTTTTATTCAATTCATCCGGATTATCCTTAAGCTCTTTGCGAAGCCTATTTCGTTCTTTGTTAAAGATTTGCCTTGGCTCTTGTACCTTTTCCGTATATTCCTTGGAGAGATGCCCGCAATAAAACGTCATACAGACAACTCCCCCCTTCGCTGCGATGGCCTCGAGTATATCATCGGGAATATTCCGATCGATATTATGGAGAGCACGCGTAACTGAATGCGAAGCAACAATGGGGACCTCTGATTCCTTTAAAATGTCCCTTTGCAGCCTATCAGGACAATGTGTGACATCGATCAACATCCCCAAACGGTTCATTTCAGCAACCACCGCCTTCCCATACTGACTCAGGCCACTCTCTCCCGCATCCTCTGTGTCTGATTCAGCGATCCTTTCGATCTTGCCATGGGCGATAGTGATCAGGCGAATTCCTTTTTGATAGTAAAGCTCTAGCTTTTCAGGACGACCTTCGAGACTCCCCGGATACTCGATACTAAACATCACAGCTCTTTTGCCGGCATCATGAATCTTCTTTATGTCAGAAGGAGTGGAAGCAATCGAGGCCAGTCGAGAATTTTTTTCGATCTCTTCACGCACGACTTCAATATCATCCATAATCTCTTTCGAAGTATTATCGCTACCCATATCACCGGCAAGGGGCAGCGACAGGAACACAGCGTCCACACCCCCCTCTTTCATGGTCACAAAATCTGTTTGGCTTCTACCTGTTTTATTCCCCAGATCTAAAAAATGGCTTGTCATATATAAGTGAATCATAGGATGAGCATGGGCATCGATCACAATGGCTTCTTCATGTATTTTTCGCGCTTTTTCCCATATTTCTTTGTCAGTTTCACCAGCTGATGTAACGCTAAAATTCAAAAACACACATAAAATAATGAAAAAAAATTGCCTGTTTGGCCTCACAATGACCTCCTTCAACATTTATTCCCGTAATTTTTATTACAAATTTTGTCTTGTCCCATCCATTATCCTGAGGAACTGGATATTAATACATCCACAGAGATTTAAGCTGCAATAATCATGCCACCAAAGGTTTAATTCATGATGTTTCAAAGGAATTATCGTAGCCCAAGAATAACTTTCTACTCGTGCATTTAAGGGATATGCTTCTTTATCGAATTAAAAAAGCTTTGCCTGTAGCTATCTCCGATCGGGATCCTTTCACCCTTGATCCTAACCTCCTCGTTCTCGATAAGATCCACATGATGTGAGTTGACGATATAGGATTTGTGTACACGGACAAAAGAATCCTCGGGCAGAGTATCCAGAACTTTTGTCATTGTCATGAGAGAAAGGATCTCTTTCTTATCCAATACAAAGGTCACATAATTACCTGTGCCTTTGATATAGTAAATATCCTTTATTTTAACCTTGTGGAAATTCGTACCGCTCTTGATAAAAATATGATCCCTCTCGCCCGTTAATAGAGGCATATTCATAGCCTTTACCTGTAACATCTCGCCTGCTTTATTTGCTGCTTTGACAAAACGTTCGAATTCTATGGGCTTCAAAAGATAATCCACAGCATCATAATCATAACTTTCCAGGGCATACTCTGAGTAAGCAGTTGTAAAAACGACAAGCGGCGGTTTTTTGAGTGTTTTAAGGAATTGAATACCGGATAGATCCGGCATGTTGATATCCAAAAAAATCAGGTCCACTCGCTTTTTTCGGAGATAATTCAGGGCTTTTAAAGGGTCTCTGAAAACACCGACACATTCCAAAAAAGGAACTTTTGCCATGTAATCCTTGAGAATATCCAAGGCGAGAGGTTCGTCATCGATGGCTACACACTTCATCACAGATTTCATCAAACACCCCAGAGCACAAGGCGAACCTCGAACACTTTCTCTCCGTCGGAAATCGCCAGCTCATGTTTTCCCGGATAGAGTAGCTCTAGCCGGCGGCTGACATTCTGGAGCCCAATTCCCGGCCCCTCCTCCTCTCTTTTCTCTGACTTTGGGTGTTTGCTGTTGGTGACCCGAAATTCAAGTTTATCCACGTCCACATACAGGTGGATTCGTACAAAAGAAGGAGAGGCTAGACTGATTCCGTGTTTAAAGGCATTCTCCACAAAAGGGATCAAAAGCATTGGTGGGATCTGTAGATTCCTAGACTCTCCCTTTGTGGAGAAATCGATGGCGATATCATCATCCTTCGTGAACCTGAGCTTTTGCAATTCGATGAGACGGTTGATCTGCTGGATCTCTTTCTCGAGGCTGATAAACTCCACATTGCTTTCATAGATCATGTACCTCATGAGATGGGAGAGTCCTGCAATCCCATCAGCGGTCTGGGGATCCTGTTTGCGTGCCATCCCGAACAGGTTGTTCAGAGTGTTGAATAGGAAATGGGGATTGATCTGTGTCTTGAGTAAACGGAGCTCTGTCTGTACCTGTTTGGCTTCGATCTGCTTCAACAGGAATCTTTGCTTAATGCTATCTGCCAGAACCTTGAATGAAGTGGAGATCAATATCATGAAAAAGATCGTCGTCACTGCACTGATCAAGCTGCTCTTTTCCATGTGCCGCAGGTAGAAAAACTTGTCCAAGACATAACCCCAACCAATCAGTATGGAAACTAAAGATAAAATATAGGGCACATACCTTTTCTTATAGAACAATCGATCGAGTATAAAAAAATGAATATAAACGGGCACAATCAGGAAAGCGATATATTCAAGACTGTGGACTATTCTAACGGTTATAGATTTCTCCTTAACTCCGGAGGCTAAAAACATCAGAAGGAAGAAGACAATCCAAAAGTAAATATGGTTGGCAAATCGTGATTTCAATATCCGGATCAGTTTTTTCATTTAACTCAAAATTGTCGTCCCCTCTATTAAAATCCAAATCCCTTTTCATTGCAAGACGAGTCATCCAGAGTTTTGGTGGTTTCATCCATTATCTCTACGTCTTCATCCATTTTGTGTTGAACCTGAATCCAAGAGCTCTATAATGTGGGCGAATCAAGAACAAATTTTGGTTAAAAAAAGACAAAAGGAGGTTAGCAAAATGGAAAAAAAGGTCCTAATTCTTATCATCTTGATCGTCTTGTTGTTTGTTATGTTTGCGGGAGCGGACGACATTCACGAGGCCATTCAGCAAGGAGATCTCACAAAAACACAGAGCCTTATCGCTAAAAACCCTACACTCCTCAACGCAAAGACAGAAGAAGGAAGAACTCCCCTTCATGTCGCTGTAATGGGTGGCCACAAGGAGCTTATGGAATTTCTCATCCAGAAAGGAGCCAACATCGATGCGCTGGATGCAGAAGGAAGAACTCCCTTGATCGGTGCTATAATGTCCAGAAAGCCAGAACTGGCTCACACTCTGGTAAATAGGGGAGCTGATGTGAAAATCAAGAGCAAGGAAGGTGCGAGCGCCATTATTTACACGCTCTTCTTCGGTCCAGAGGATCTGATCGAGCCACTTCTCGACCATGGTCAGAACGTGAATGAAAGGTTCATTGGAGGAGTCACTCTGATGCAAGGTGCCGCAGCAATGGGCAACATCAATGCGATGAAAATACTGTTTGAACATGGAGCAGATGTGAATGCGATATCCGAGCGTGGTGAAACGGCCTTGTATTTTGGAGTGCGGGAGGGGAAAACCGAAATCGTCGAATGGTTATTCTCTCATGGTGCCAAGGCACAGGGAAAGATCGAGGGTTCGGGACGGAATCTTCTTCATCTGGCAACGCTCAATGGCTTTGCAGATATTGTAGAACTTTTAGTCGATAATAGAATGGATCTGGATAGTACGGATTCTTTCGGAAAGACTGCGCTCCAATACGCCTCAAAGTATGGACATAAAAAAATCGTTTCTCTACTGAAAAAAAACGGTGCGGATGTCGCTCTCCCTGAAGAGTTCGACGCGACTCCTCCCTTTCTCGAAAGGCCAATCGCGGATGGAGAAGTCGCTGTTCTATATTTAGGAAATGCGGGCTGGGCTGTAAAAACGAAGGATAGGTTGTTGATATTTGATTATATTGAGCCTTCGCGTAAGGCGGATGAAGCATCCTTGTTAAACGGATATATAATCCCTGCAGAGCTCAAAGACCAGAAGGTCTATGTCTTTGTTACTCACAGTCATATCGATCATTTCAACCCTGTCATATATGAATGGAAAAAAGCCCACCAAAACATCGAATACATCTTCGGGTTCAAGCCAAAGGAGACTCCAAATTATGCTCATGTTATGAATCCCAGGGAAGAAAAATCCATCGATGGGATGACAATCAGGACCATCGCTTCTACGGATGCTGGCGTAGGATTCCTCGTTCAAGTTGACGGTCTCGTTATTTACCATGGCGGCGATCACGCCAATCGGACAAAAGATTTGGAAAAGCCATTTGCTGAAGAGATCGATTATCTGGCTGAGCTTGGACTGTCACCAGACATAGCCTTTATATCTGTTAAAGGATGCGGATTCAGGGATAGCGAAGCTGTGAAAACGGGCGTGTATTATGCGCTTCGTAAGCTACAACCTAAAACCGTGTTCCCTATGCACGCAAGTGGGGATGAATATTTCTACCGCAGTTTTTCCGAAGAAGCCGCTGACCAAAACTTCAAGACAGGTTTTGTGTGTGCCGAAAATAAGGGGGATTCCTTCATTCTTCCTAAAAGATAATCGCCCCCCTTGACAAGGCCAGCGGAATAGCATGTCCTTAATTTTTTTCTTACTTTAGGACACCTGCCCCTTCTAGGCTACAAAAAAACCAGCAGAAACATATCCTCTACCTGGTTTTATTTGGTATAATATTTGCTTATCTTGAATAAAACATCATGAAAAGGAATGAGATCATATGAAAAAAATCACGATTTTGATTATTGTTGGAGTTCTGCTCTGTTCTTCTTTTCATCTACAAGCGGATGATAAAATGGCGGTCAAGATGAGCTTTGGCCTTGCACATGGAGGGAAAGTTGAGGGACAAGCTGTATCCACAACAGAATTCTTTGGGTACCAAGCTGCCGAACCAGAACAAGCAGGTTTTGGTATGGACTTTTGCCTCGAATTCACCTATCAACTCAATCCTAACTTCGGACTTGCGCTGGGATTCGGTTTTATCAACAAGTCCATGAATGGACATACGGGCATATTCACAGACGACCAGGTCAATATGGCGACTTTCAGGTATGAGCCAGAGTTGGCTTCAGAAATTTACCCGATCACTCTATCAGGTGTTTTTACTCTTCCACTATCCGAAGGATTCGATTTTAATCTTCTCGGTGGAGTGGGATATTATTTCGGGAATGTTGAAGTCAGGGAACCTAACGAAAGTGTCCAACCCGAAAATCCTGATTATGCCTGGTGGCCCTGGAGATTGGGAAGCAACGTCAATACTCTTGGCTTTCATGGGGGTGGTGCGTTCGACATCTCCGTTGGCGGGGGATTGATTATCACCCTGGAAGCACTCTATCGCAGCGTAAGCTTCAGTAACTTCAATACTGAGGTCGTCTCAGCGGATATCATTTTGGATCCCCCAGCAGAACTGGGGGGTCAATCAACATTCCTTTACGCCGAACAACAAAAGGGAGATGTCGATATGGGAGATCTCGACTATCCGGTCACGAATTTAAGTCTGTCGGGTTTCGTTCTCAAAGCAGGATTCAAAATAAGGTTCTAGAGCGGCAGCTCTTATGAATAATTCAGATGGATGTCTTTGAGGAGTTTCTTCTTATCCCTAACAGCCTTAAGAACGCCCGCAAGAACGAGTCCTTTTTCCCTGGCGTCAAAATCACTTTTTATAATCTCTAGTTGATCCTCTGTAACAAAATATGAGAAAACTTTTATAGACTTGGCAATCCCAACAACAGGCCTTCCCTTTTTGCGCTCCATGTAAGTGACCTGGATCGTTACTTTTTCCTTCTCATCGACTTCCTGGACTAGGATCACAACATGGATATCCTTATTTGTATCGTCGTCGTCCTCTCCAACAAAAAATTCCTTCTTGATAAAATCGCACCCTGGATACTTTTCGAACTCTTTCATCTCTTTATAGATCTCTTTGAGAATCTTGGAGGTGTTTTTTTTCTCGATAGGACCGACAAAAATACTTGAAGAGAATCCGGGTTTAGACAGGCATAAAACCAAGCACCCAACGATTAGGCCATTCATAACCCGTTTAGTCGATAGTAATCGCATTATCGCCGCAGTTTCATTTTCTCACATTTTTTGTATAATTTCATATTTTTATTTCAAATTGAAAACATTTCCTAGAGCGACTAAGCGAGAGCGATGAAATTTCACCCCTTAATTCCACCCCTCTAGGCGATTTATTGAAGGCTTAGAAAGGGTCATAATGGACTCGGCATAGTCAGGGTTTGCCAAGGTGCTCATTCTATGAATACTACGGATATATTGTGTCCCGCTTGTAAAAATTCACACCTTCGTGAAATAAAACTCCCCCCTCAATCCAAACAGTCTTTCAGAGGGAATGAATCGAATGCGGTGAAGGACAGATTATTCTACGTGTGTTTATCTTGCACAAAAATGTTGAGCGAAGAAGAATTAAATATCTGAAATTTTTTTCAATTTTCCTCATTCACGTACGACTAAATTCTTGGATTAAGCTGTGGTTTATCAAAAAAAGTTTATTTTTATATCTCTATCTCTACAAATCCTTGACCTTGTTAGGGGTGATAGGTCAGAGGTCCAGGGGAGGATCCATGGACGCAGATAATATATTCTCGGACAAGTATAGTAAAGATCTAATGGAGCTTGATAAATTAATGGTCGAACTGGAACAAATCGAGATAACAAGACGACGCTCAGGAAGGCCGCACTGGAAAACAGAAAAGGAATACAGAGAATTTTTCGCCAGGCAAACAGAAGCCGTGGCAATTGTTCAGAATGGAATTATAGTGAGGGCAAATAGCCAGCTCGCAAACATGTTAGGATACTCAGCAGAGGAATTCTTAGGGATTCCATTCAGTCGACTCATCCATCCCAGCGAATTGCCCCGAGTCCAAAAGAACTACGAAACGAGAATCGGAGGGAAAGAGGCGCCAATAATCTATAAAACAATCGCACTTCACAAAGATGGAGGCAGCGTTTATGTTGCGGTCAAAGCGGGAACTATCACATACTGGGAAAAGCCTGCAATTTTTGTGATTACACAAATAGATCAGGACAAGAATGAGACATAAAGAGAATGTGATTGAATTCAGCTTTGGATTGCTTATAGGCATAAGATCTCGGTGAAGCATATTTTTTTCTGACGGTTGTGAGAAAAAAACCTGCAAAAGGGGGCGTAAGTGAAAAGCTTGATGTTCAACTGCATAAAAATGTTCTGATGCTTGAGTAGCCGTTTTTCCCTTCAATATCCAAAAAAAAAATTCTATCAAAGGCAACCTTTCTCTTCTTGAGAGAGTCTATCTTGTATAAATATTGTAATCCAATAAAACCGGAGGCGAGATGGACCTTATAACACGACTGGAAGAAGCCATCCTCATTGCGATCTTGAGACTCGACCGTGATGCCTATGGTGTCACTATCAATAAAAAGGTTTCCCAATCACTGAAGAAAAACTATTCCATGGGGGCGCTCTATTTCTCGCTGGATCAGCTCTTGAGAAAGGGCTTTGTCCAAAAAACGACAAGGGTTTACTATCAAAAAAAGGGTGGGCGAAGCCGCACATACTACAGTTTGACAAATAGAGGGAAAAAAGCACTTGAGGAGGTTCGAATCCATCAGAAATCGCTATGGAAGGGCATTCCGGAGATGGTTTTAGATGTAAAAAAATCAAAATGACACAGAATAAGGACAAACCACCCACACAGGCATCCTGGTTGCTCTCCAAAATAACAGGCGATGAAGAGCGCCAATCGATACTCAGCGACTTTTCAGAGATCTATGAAGAGCTGACTCAAGAAAAAGGATATATCAGAGCCAGACAGTGGTACTGGTCCCAAGTTTTAAAATCCATACCCATGTTTCTTTTAAAATACATTTTATGGAGTTATGTCATGCTTAAAAACTCACTTAAAATTTCTCTCCGTTCCGTAAAAAAACACAAGGGATACTCTTTCATCAATATCTTCGGACTGGCAGCAGGCATGTCATGCTGTATCCTCATTCTTCTATGGGTTCAGAACGAGTTGAGCTATGATCGCTTTCATAAAAATGTCAATTCTATATATAGAGTTGCTGGAAACTCGACAAGCCAGCCAGCCCCATTAGGTCCAGCTTTAAAGGATGGCTATCCCGAGATTCTCAATACCGTGAGATTTTCCAACCCGAATGTATCTGTTCGATATCAAGATAAATGTTTCAATGAAAATAATTTTTGCTTTGCAGATCTCTCCGTTTTTGAAGTATTCACGTTTCCTTTTATCCAAGGAGATTCGCAATCCGCACTTAAAGATCCTTATTCCGTTGTCATTACAGAAAAAGCCGCAAAAAAATACTTCGACAAGGAAGATCCCCTAGGTAAAGTCCTGAGGATACAAAACGAAACAGATCTTCATGTGACCGGTATCATACAGAATATTCCTTCCAATTCCTCTCTCCGCTTTGACTTTCTAGGATCATTCGAAATGTACAGCAGCCCTGTGGGAAACCATTGGTGCAATCATGCGTACAGAACTTACATTCAGCTTGCCAAACACGTTAGAGCCGAACACATCCTTCCTGAGATATCCGATATCGTAATGAAAAACTGCAAGATCGTTCACAAACCTATCGAACTTCAACCCATGGGACGAATTCACCTCTATGAAGAAGGAGCCATTGCTTATGTCTATATTTTTTCGGCAATCGCTCTTTTTGTCCTGATGATCGCCTGCATCAACTTTATGAATCTAACAACAGCTCGATCCCGGAACCGAATCAAGGAAATCGGGATTAAAAAAGTTGTAGGGGCCTACCGCTCAAGCCTTATTAAACAATTTTTCATGGAATCAATTTTGTTTGCCTTGGTCTCTCTTCTTCTCGCAATAGTAACTCTTGTGATAGTACTCCCCTATTTAAATTCTTTCTTAGAAACGGACATCACCTTCAATGTCATGCGTAATCCATTCTTATTGGGTGGATTGATCTGTATTACATTAATTACAGGAATCTTGTCGGGGACATATCCGGCTCTTTTCCTCTCCTCGTTCCGCCCGGCCAAGTTATTGAAGAGTCTGGCCGGTTCCACAGTTGTTTCCGCCAGAGGCTCGCTTTTCAGAAAGGGGCTTGTTGTCACTCAGTTTGCCATCTCCATAACTCTCATCATAGGGACCCTGATTATCTACAACCAAATGAATTATATCCGTAATATGAATCTGGGATTTGACAAGGACCAGTTGATCTACATAAGCATTAAAGGGGATATTGTGCAAAAACGTGATTCATTCAGGAATGATCTTTTAAAAAATCCGAATATCGCTGGTGTCACACTTGCATCGAGCCTTCCTTCCTATGTTGGGAATACGGCATCAGGATTCAGTTGGGAAGGCATGGATGCGAATCTCAAACCCTACTGGCAGTTTGTATCGACCGATTTTGACTATATTCCTACACTCGGATTAGACATTATCGAGGGCAGGAATTTCTCGAAACAACATGCCACCGATACCTCTGAAGCGGTCATCGTTAATGAAAAGGCCGCAGCAATCATGGGTTTTGAATCCCCCATCGGTAAACAATTTGATTTGTGGGGCCATCAATGCCAGATTATCGGTGTTGTCAAAAACTTCCATTTTCGACCTGTCCATCAACACATCGAACCATTGATGATCTGGATCGGATCGGATGCTTTTAAAAGACAGATTCTTGTGCGGCTACATCCGCACGTTTCCAATCTTCAAAGCACATTGGCCCACATCAAAAATACTTGGCAGACTTATGCACACGGCTTCCCTTTTGAATTCCATTTTTTAGACGAAGCCTTTGATCAAAATTACCGAGATGAGCAGAAATTCGGGGAAATCATTAGATACTTCACCCTATTTGCTATCCTGATTTCCTGTCTTGGATTATTCGGGCTGGCTGCTTATATGGCTGAGCAACGGACAAAAGAAGTGGGCATTCGGAAAACACTGGGTGCAACGGCTCCCAATATCGTCCTCCATTTTTTAAAGGAGTATTGGGCCCTCATCGTTTTGGCAAATGTTTTAGCATGGCCGGTTGCATATCTTTTGATGACCAAATGGCTGCAAAGTTTTGCCTACCGCGTTCACATCGGGATAACGCTCTTTATTCTATCAGGGATACTCGCTCTTCTTATAGCTCTCCTAACGGTGAGCTACCAAGCGATAAGGGCTGCAACAGCCAATCCTGTGGATTCGCTCAGATATGAATAGAATTATCTAACTTTCAGCGCAACTTTTTTTCTTTTCCATTCGTATATACATATATATGTATTTATGATAAATATATATTAGTTGCTGAGGCGAAAATAAAATAAAGAGGTCACACAATGGTCGAACTCACAAAAAATGAAGAACTGATCCTTCTTTCCATCTGGAAGCTTAAAGAAGGGGCCTATGGTGTAACGATCAGGGAAAATTTCCGGAAAATCACAGGGAAAACACTCAATTATGGATCCCTCTACAACACACTCTATCTCCTTCTAAGGAAAGGTCTTGTCCTTTCTCGAGAAAGTGAGCCTCTCTCCAAGAAAGGAGGTCGTCGAAAGATCCTCTATTCGCTCACTCGTGAAGGCGAAAAGATCCTCGGCTCGGTCCAAAAAATGCATAAGCTAGCATGGGGGGATGTGCCGGACTTGGCCGTGGAGAAGAAAAAGTGAAAAAGCATCAGAAACGCCCCCCAAGGTTTTTCTTGTGGATTTTAAGCCGCCTCTCCCTTTATGAAGAGATGTTCGCCATCACTCGGGATTTCGAGATCGAATACGAAAACATCGCAGAAAAAAGCGGCATGGCGAAAAGCATTTTCTGGTTGATAGGGAGCATATTAATTGCATCCTACTATTACCTCCTTCTGACCACAAAATGGAGGACTGTCATGTTCAGGAATTACTTCAAGATCGCGTTCAGACAATTGATAAAGCATAAAGGATTTTCCATCATAAATGTATCGGGTTTGGCGCTCGGTATGACAGCCTGTCTGTTGATGCTGATGTTTGTTGCGAACGAAACGAGCTACGACAATTTTCATCCCAACAAAGACAGAATATTCCGTGTGATCACCGATTGGGGGAAAGAAGGGAGCCGGATGAAATTTGCTGGTGCCATGCCGGCAATTGCTCCAACACTCAACGAAGAGGTTCCAGAAGTCGAAGCCGCTGCAAGAGTGCAACACATCAATAACGCCGCCGTCATGGATACAGAGAATCAGTCAATCGATGAGGCGAATGCCTTTTATGTAGATCCAGAAATCTTTGATATCCTGAATTGGCACTTGGTGAAGGGAGATAAACAGAATGTCCTGGATGAGCCCTACACTGTTGTTCTTTCTTACAAGATCGCCCGCAAATATTTCAGGACCGATGAGGCCTTAGGCCAGAGCTTAACGATCAATGATAAACCCTACAAAATAACAGGAGTGATGAAAGACCTGCCAGCCAATACGCATCTGTACTGTGAGATTTTGGTCTCCTATGAGACGGTTCATGCTTTGGGATTATACCCTGAAAAGCCGTGGAATGTCTGGGGGGATACGCATAACTACATACTGCTTAAGGAAAACGTTCCTGTTGATGCTATTCATAAAAAGTTGAACGGTTTGTTAATCAAGAACGCCGGCGATTGGTACAGAGGCCGTATGGATTTGATACCGCAGCCGCTTTCGGCCATTCACTGGGATAACGAGTCCAGAGGAGATATGGGGCCGAAAGGAAACTATATGTATGTTTATCTTTTCCTTTCCGCATCGATTCTGGTGCTTTTCATCGCATGCTTCAACTTCATGAATCTCTCCACCTCCAGGTATGCGGACCGGATGAAAGAGGTTGGCATCCGGAAAGTGGTGGGGGCAAACAGGCGGCAATTGATCCATCAATTCCTCGTAGAGTCGACTTTAGTGGCTCTTATGGCCGCAGCCATTGGCATCTATCTGTTCATACTTCTCAATAAAAGCCTCTATGCACTCCTCAACATTGATTTTATCATCGGCTCGAGCCACTCCATCTATCTCTATGGAATAATCGTATTACTCGTTTGTGTAGTGGGGCTTATTGCAGGAGGTTATCCGGCCTTCTTTCTCTCCAGATTCCGTCCAGTCGATATTATAAAAAGCGGCTCATGGGGAGTCGGGAAGAAACTATCCTTCCGTCATGTTCTGGTTGTTTGCCAATTCAGTATCTCTATATTGCTAATCGCAGGCACATTAGTCGTTTATCAGCAACTCAATTATATGAAAAACACCGACCTGGGATTTGAGAAAAAGGATGTTCTCTTGGTGGCATTTCCATGGGGAAATGAAGAAGTGAAACAGAAATACTCTGTCCTCAGGGATGAATTACTGAATAATCCGAATGTTATAAGTGTCTCTGGAGTCTATACTGTGCCCGGCATCAACAGCCAATTCCAAATGGGAGCAAGAAAAGCGGGCGATGCCCGGGAAAAAACGGTCACGCTCCAAGCATTGCCTGCAGATTATGGATATGTAAAGTCCATGGGCATAGAACTTGTTAAAGGGCGAGATCTCTCAAAAGAGTATGCATTGGACGCAAGAGATAGCGTTCTGCTTAATGAAACAGCTCTTGAAGTTTTAGGATTGGAAAATCCCATAGGAGAGAAGCTCCTCATTCCGCGGAATCAAAAGATGACAGAGATGACGGTGGTGGGCGTTGTCAAAGATTTTCACGTCCAATCACTGCACAATAAGATCAATCCGATGATCATTTTTGTCGAGCCTAAAATGTACGCCATGATGGCAATAAAAATAATTCCTACAAGTCCCGAAGAAACGATCCAATCTCTCAAAGAAACCTGGACGAGTGTCCTTCCATTTGCGGGATTCAATTATAGATACATGGAAGATGCCTATCACAACTTTTACAGGACGGAAGAGAAAACCGGAAAATTGATCGCTGTTTTCACATGTTTGGCGCTGCTCGTATCGTGTTTGGGTTTGTTCGGGCTTGCTTCATTCATGACTTCAAAACGAGTCAAAGAGATCGGGATCAGGAAAGTGTTGGGAGCAACGCCAGGGGGAATTACAGCCCTTCTGTCTACACAATTCACAAAATGGGTGATTGTTTCCAATATAATTGCATGGCCAACAGCTTATTATCTATTGAGCCGTTGGCTGGAAAAGTTTGCCTACAAGATGAGCTTGGGTCCTGCCCCCTTCCTTCTAAGCGGCGCTGTCGCCTTAGGTATAGCTATATTGACAGTAAGCTTCCTGGCCATGAAAGCTGCTCTTGCCAATCCTGTGGAATCTTTGCGGTACGAATAGAGCTTATTCACTCCCCGCGCACTACTGCATCTAGAATCTACCAGGCCTTTTTGACCATCACACCCGGCATTGGGTAATGCCGCTTGTTAAGGCAAAAAATCTCACGGGATTTTGGTTCCCACTTTTATCTGATCCCAATTCTTCACTCTGTATCTTTTTATTCTTACTTCCCCTGTTTCTTCGGAGGTGTATCTATCATAGAGGAGGCCGTTTTTTATGATATCTGGATTGAAAGAGAGGATGGTTCTGTATAAATAGTACCCGTCTTTGCTGAAGATATCCAGTTCCACCTGACCACTTTCATCAAGAACCGACCGCGCTATCCTGACATAGATGCGGCCAGTATCATCTGTGGTCATCCCTTGAAAGAATGGACGATGGGCAGGGAATTGGCAGGAGGCCTCCACCACATCTCTTGGTGGTTTTCTTCCCCTTCTCTCAAAAGCTTCTTCAATTCGGTTTATGATGAAGTCTTTTTCAGCTTGGCTTATCTTCTTTGGCAGATCATCTTTTTCTATCTTTGTGCTGATCTCTCCTTTATAACTCATGGTTGTTATCACGTAATCCGACGGATAGGCATAAATATACTCTTCATCACTGGCTGGGAATAAATAAGGCCAATAATTGTATTGGTGATAGGCTTTAAAGGTCACAGTCAATCCACTGCCATCCCTCGACTGCACAGCTTCGACATCAGAAAATTCAGTGACCCTATCCACAATTTTCCCATCTCTGTCATACTTCACCAAATACTTTTTACTCCCCTCCCCATCGCTTTGCATAATAAAGGTGTAGATATTGCCGTTAACATCCAGGAAAAAATCATTGATGTTCGTCTCAAAAGTAATGCTATCCTTATAGATACCATCGCTATCGAAGATCTGGATCCTTCTTCGATCTGATAGATATATCGTGTCCTGGCTGTCGATAAAGACATCAGAAAGACTCACGAATTCACCGGGGCCTTCTCCCTCACGGCCTATGGTGAGAAGATAGCGGCCATCCTTATCGAATTTTTGAACACGGTGGTTTCCGGAGTCGAGGACATAGATATTTTCCATACTATCGAGTGCGATGCCTGTAACATTATAAAACTGATAATTCGGGTCTTCGCCATTTCCGATCTCAAGATCGTCTTCCAACTCAATGGCGAGTTCTCCATAGTAGGGCTCCAGAGGATTTCTGACGATTTTGACTCCATTAACTTCTTCAATCTCGCCTCCCCATCCATCCTTATCCGAGCTGCAAGAAACAAACATGACCGCAATCATAAGCAACAACACGACTGGGATTATTAAAGTCGTTCTCTTCATAATTTCTCCATTCTATCAGGACTGTTTCAGATAGTATAACGCCTGACAAGATGAATCTGTTTATATGTTCACAAGAGAAATGAATGCCCTCCCGGCAAACAACAAAATTTTTGGTTCACTTCGAAAAGCGGACAACGGTTCTGTTCTGAGAAGTCGTAAAAGCCATCAAATCCTCGATCGTGATTTCCAGACGATAGTTGCCCTCCTCCTCCGGAACGAAAGGGATTTCTATGATCAACTCATATGTTTCAAACAATTCTTTTTCTGTTTTCCGCCAGGTCTTTTTCTCATGGATCTCATCGACCTTCTGGTCTTCATGAAAGACATCGATGTCGACACCGAATTCGGCCACAAGGATATCGTCCTGTTCATCCCAATTCACGCCCGAGATGGGGATAACCACACGAACGATACCTTCCTCATATTTTGCTTCCGCATCTAAAGGCATCTCGATAAATCCTCTGTGATCCGGATGGACAAATTCCAGTTTAGCCGTTTCCAGCGATTGGAACAATTTCGAGTTTTGACGGGTCAGACTCCAACTGCCCGTGGATCTCCGTGCAAAATACACCGTCAGATGATATCGGTAATAAATCCAGGTCTCGGTACTCCCTCCGCTTGGCTGAGAAACGGTTCGGCCCTCGAACATAGGCCAGATATCAAAGTATAAAGCATCGGGTTCTCCCAGAACAAGATAAACGCGGCCTCTATCTGTGTTCCAGCCATAGTATTGATCCCAGCTTTCGTCAGGGACCTTTCCTGGATGAGGTCGCCTCCAGCCGAACCACCGGTTCGCATATTCGATCCGCTCCTCGAACAATTGTTTGTTCTCATTCTCCTCTGTCCCGAGATCAGGGTCGCGGATCCTCCAGAACTCCTCGATGAATTCCTTCTTGGATTCAGCATCGGGCAGATTTTTATAGACCTCTTTTTCCTCATCCGTCATGATGATGCTGGTTTTTTCGTAGAACGTTTCGAAAAAGGGATCATCTTTCATGCTGCGAAAGAGGCTGCAGCCGGGAGAAAAAATAAGGGCATACAGGAGGCAAGTGGTGATAAAACTAACTCTAATTCTTTGACTCAAATAAAATCCTTAAGCTCCAGGTCCATGGCCGACTTTCCATCTTTATCCGTGACATAGACCTGTATGAGTTTGAGAGTGACAGTGACTTCATGTTGCTCCTGTTTTGGGGCTTGAGTTTTATTCTCCAGGAGAGGGATTGAAACTAAAGACACATTAGGGATTAAAAGGAAGATCGGGATCAAAACAAATGATAAAATTACTTTTTTCACGCGATCCCTCTAACGATCTTTCAGTAAACCTAACACTAGTAGTATAAACCGCATCGAACAAAATGCAAACTCTACGACAATAATGCCTATTAAGGGAAAGTAAGGAAGGAGAAGTGACCCCAATTAAGCTGAATGGAATTATCTTTCGATTGACCTACGGGCTTCGAGAACAAAGTTTATCAGTTGACCCCGGCTTTTGACACCCAGTTTTTGATACAGGTTGTAGATGTGGTTCTTTACAGTGTTGTACGAGATAAAGAGCACATCCTCGATTTCCTTGTTACTTTTCCCCTGTAGAATGAGCTCCATAATCTCGCGTTCCCTGTTCGAGACCTGGTATCTCTGCAATGCAACATCCAAAAACTGCGAACTTGCATCCGTCGTTAGTTTCACATAATGCCGTACAAAATACTTCTTTAGCCAGACAATCGGGATAAAATTTAGAAAGAGGAGTGCGACTGTAGAGATGTAAAGACCGAGCGATTCTTGAAGTGGAGAAGAACCGAAAAAAACAAAATAGCCTAAAAGGTTGAGCCCCCCAAAAATCCTGAGGGATTTTAACTTTTTATTATTGTTTTCAGCTTTTTGGCTTCTGAGGAGACTGATATTCGCGGTAAGGATAGCTATCATAGCGGATATGACGACACCTCTATACATATTTATGATCCAGGCATTGGAACCTGTATTCATGTATGTGGTGATGCCAATTATTGTGATTATTCCGACCAGAATAAGGCCCGCAGTAAAAAATCGGTTTAACATATTGGGGTTTTCAATGCCTTTGAGCCCTAGAACGACATAAACAAACGAATGGATCAATCCGATCTCAAGAAAAGTGGC
>JASFPP010000069.1:0-17860 GCA_050115915.1 Candidatus Aminicenantota bacterium | reverse complement strand
AAAAGAGATCTCAACGGAGCAAAGGACTCGGAGAAAATCCGAAAGGCAAAGATCGACGATTTCAGGGAAAAGTTCGCCAACCCTTACATTGCCTGCGAACGTGGGTATTGCGATGAGGTCATAGAGCCCAAGTTTACGCGCCCTAAACTCATTGCTGCCCTGAGGATGTTGGATAGGAAACGGGATCAAAATCCCCCTAAAAAACACGGAAATATTCCTCTTTGATCCCCCAGGCATTTGATGATCCATGGCTGAAAAAGAGAAACCGCACAAAATGTTTCAGAAAGTCCTTATCGCCAACAGGGGAGAGATCGCAGTCCGCGTTATTCGTGCGTGCAGGGAAATGGGGATCTCTTCTGTGGCGGTTTTTTCCGATGTCGATAGGAAGGCCCTGCATGTCAGGCTGGCCAATGAGGCGTACCTTTTGGGGGGAGCAAGCCCCTCAGAAAGTTACCTCCATATCGATAAGATCATTGCGATAGCTAAAGAGTGTGGGGCAGAGGCCATTCATCCTGGCTACGGTTTTCTGGCAGAGAATTCCGAGTTCGTCCGCCGCTGCGAAAAAGAAGACATCGTTTTTATTGGACCTCCTTCTTCCCCTATGGAGATTATGGGGAAAAAGACAACCTCTCGTGTTCGGATGAAAGAGGCTGGAGTCCCCATCATACCTGGAACTCTCCAACCCATAAAAGATGAGCGAACACTTCTCGAAGAAGCTCAGACACTCAAATTTCCTGTGCTGCTCAAAGCGGCTTCTGGCGGGGGAGGGAAAGGATTGCGGCTCGTAAGGAAGAGCCAAGATCTTGTCTCCTCTTTCCGGCTCGCCAAGTCTGAAGCAAAATCGAGCTTTGATGATCCATCCGTCTATTTGGAAAAATACATCGAGGAGCCCCATCATATAGAGATCCAAATCCTTGCAGACCATCATGGAAATGTCATCTATCTGGGCGAGAGAGAATGTTCGATCCAGCGGCGCTATCAGAAGGTACTGGAAGAGACACCTTCTCCTTTTTTGGATGACGAGACCCGTCATGAGATGGGCAAGATCGCGGTCAAAGCCGCATCTGCAGTGAACTACAGAAATGCCGGAACTGTGGAGTTTGTTGTAGACAAAGACAGAAATTTCTTCTTTTTGGAAATGAATACGCGGCTGCAAGTCGAACACCCCGTGACAGAAATGGTGACAGGGATCGATCTGGTCAAGTGGCAGATAAAAATCGCTGCTGGGAGGCCGCTTGAACTGAAGCAAGAAGATATTGTTCCGAGGGGCTGTTCTATCCAGTGCCGGATATATGCAGAAGATCCCGATAACGATTTTATGCCCTCTCCGGGTCTGATCACCCATCTCCGCACACCATCTGGTGGCATTGGTGTGCGGTACGATAACGGCACCTATGAAGGATATGAAGTTCCGCTGGAGTATGATCCCCTACTGTCCAAGCTCATTACTTGGGGGGAATCGAGAGATGAGGCCCTCCAGCGAATGACAAGAGCCTTGTCCGAGTATCAGGTCTATGGCATCAAAACCACCATCCCGTTTTTTATGCGAATCCTCCATCATCCCGAATTCCTCTCCGGCAACTACAACACACATTTCATCGAAACGCTCGAAAAAACCACGGATAGGAAGGAAACCGAAGAGGAGGTTGTTGCTCTTATCGCAGCGGGGATTAAAACGTATATGGAGAGCAAATCACGATCCACATCTCGGGAGATGCGGAAGATGAGCCATTGGAAACTCGTGGGTCGCCTGGAGAATTTTTCGAGAAGGCTGTGAAATGAACTTGTCTTTTTGGTTGAATAATCGTGAATTCAGACTTGCTGTCAAGGAAAAGCCAGAGAATACCATCCAGGTCGAGCTCAACGGAAGTCGTTATGATGTGACCGTAGAGTTTCTCAACTCCGATGAAATCCTTTTGATCATCGACGGGAAAATCTATAATGCCATTATTTGCTCCAGCAATTCAGCATTTCGGGTTTGTGTCAACGGATTGAGCTTTGATATCGAAAAAAAATCGGTCTCTCAGATACTCGGGGAGAAACGAAGTCAAAGGCAAAAGCGAGATGTCAAGACATCCATGCCGGGGAGAATCGTCAAGGTGCTTTTGGCCGAAGGTGACACTGTGGAAGAGGGGCAGGCCGTTCTCATACTCGAAGCCATGAAGATGCAGAATGAGATCAAATCTCCTCAAAAAGGCCGACTGACCAAAATTGGCCCCAAGGCAGGGAGTTCTGTGGAAACCGACGCTCTACTCTTTTCAGTGGAATAACCTCTCCTCTATTATTCATAGAATCTACTGCTGAACGATTATACAAAAACCATTTTAAATTTTTTGGCAGTATCTTTTACCCTATGGACGAGCCGATCTCACAGCATCGGCTTCGTTGTAGCTCATTCGTAGGAGTTTATTACGACTTCATGAGCCACATGCTCAACCTATGCGAATGGGTGGGATGGGTTGGCATCAGCCCGTGAATGATTCAGGTTAACCAGGATTCCGGACTACGTCACTATCGCCAAAGAGTTGCAGAATTTATATTTTTGGAGAAACATGATATATTGAAAACTTAGGTGTAGGAGTCTAATTCAATTGCGAAGTTACGGTTTTGCGGAGTTGATGAATGTCTATCGCCTTGTGAAAAAACTCGTTATCTTTGCTGTTGTACTGCTCATTCTGGTTGGTGCTGGAACGGTTGCCAAAAATATTATCCTCAACCAGCTTAAAAATGAAATTCAAAAAAGCTTTGGCTATACACGCCTTTACCTAAATCTTTTCCCCCCGTCTATAGTGCTCGAAGACGCCAGGTCCGTTTCCCTTTCTCCGTTTTTCTCGGCGAAAAAAGTCGCCGTCAGTATCTCCTATCGGTCGCTCCTGTCCAGAGAAAAGCCCCTGAGTGTCCTGATCGAAAGCCCGGTTTTGAGAGTCTACCCCTCCGGAGAGGAGGCTGAAGCACCCGGGGATATCAGTCTGCTCTTTCCTTTTATGATCGACCGGGCAATAATCAGGAACGGCGAACTGTACTACTGGGGGAGAGAAACCCGTATCCAATCCAAGGGAATCCATGCATCTCTCAAACAAAACAGGGATAGGTATACCCTGAATGTCGAGATCCAGCAGAGCGATTTCCTCCTGGGTTCAGCTCAGCAACGGATTGAGGGTAAAATCAGTGTTGTGCTTGAAGGTCAGGGAGAGTCTTTTGTCATAAAAAAGGCGAAAGTAAGCAGCCCGCGGGGGATTTTTAAAGCCGAAGGCCAAGTCAATAACCTTGCAAATCCAATTATCGAGTTGAACACATCCTTTAACATCCCCATGGATGTTATCCTTCAGCATGTCGATCTCCCTTTTGAATGGGATGGCAAAGTCCGGGGAGAAGGGCTCCTATCGCGCCGGGAGGGTGTCGTTACATTTGAAGGTTCTCTTTCGAGCGACACACTCCGGCTCAACGAGACACCTATGGGCACTGTTCGAGGAGATCTCAGCTACACACAAAACTCTGGCGGGACTTTGGGCCTCAACTTTCAAAGGGAAAATCTGCCGCGAGAGTATGTGGGAATCCGTTTCCGTGAAGGCCGAGTGGATGGGTCGGCACGGGGTTTTTATCTCGATCCAATAATGAAATATCTCGATATCCCGTGGCCCATCTCCTCGCCAGCATGGGGAAATTTTTCTGTTTTCCAGGAACAATTCGAAGCTGAGATCGATTTCAGGGATGACGTCGACCTGCCTGATCTCAAGGGATATTTTCTTCGCGGTCGAGTCAAACTATCTCTGTTGGATGGGGTTCTAACACTCACCTCTCAAAGTCTGGATTCAAACATAGCCGAGGTGGATGTGGAGGGAATCATCGCTATCGGGAGAACGGTCGATGTTTTGATCGATGGCGATGTCAAGGATGTCAGGCTCACTCGGGAGCTTCTTTCTATTTTATTGCGTAAGAATTTCGATTTTCCTGAGATTAGGGGACAGGGGCAGGGCATTGTGCGCATTTTTGGTGATTTTGCCTTCCCTCAAGTTAGTGCGACGGTTTCCCTCTCTCCTGGAGGTTTCGACACGTTCGATGTCGAGTCCGTGAATGGGGATATCGAGATCTATCAAGAAAATTTTCAGGGAATATTTAACGTTGATGATCCTGCGATGAAAGGGAGAATTAATCTTGTCTCGGATCCCAACCGAGTCAGAGCGAAAATCCAGGTGGATGAGGGATTGGCAGAGAAGATCCTGCCTAACCTGGAGATATTGATCCCGCTCAAGGGGAAAGCGACAGGCGAATTCGAGTTCGAGCAAGATGGGGAGCGAATCCGGGTTTTCGGAGGATTCTTCGGCCAGAAGATGTTGTTTCTCGATCAGACAGCCGATCAGGTCAAGGGGAGCTTTGATTGGGAAGAGGATCATCTGAATTTTTCTGATCTCCAATTTGGCATGTTCGGGGGGCAGGTCAAGGGGACTGCTCTTCTCAAGCTTTTGAGCCGCGAGTTCCTTATGGATTTCACGACCGAAGACGTAGACCTTCCCTTGCTCTATCCTGATCTCCAGGGGAAATTGTCTTTTCAGTTGAAGGGAGGGGGTGCATTCGGGCAGGATTATGCCCTTGGCCCGTTCGAGATCAAAGACCTGTTTCTCGAGCCCTTCCAAAAAACAGAAGCTACCGGCGAAGTCAAATTGAGTTTCACGGAAGACCATCTAGACCTCAAGGTCGAGGGCAGTTTTCTCCCAGGAAAGAATCCTTTTTCCGTGTCGCTGGGCATCCCACTCTTGGAAGAGACCCTCTCTGGTGACATCAGCGGGTCCTTCACCAATCCCGATCTCCTTTTACCATGGAGCGGCGCTCGGATGGAGATCGGATATATTGCCGAATTGAATGGTTTGAAGACATCCCCTCAGGTACGGGGAGTCATAGATGTGCAAGGGATAGTTCTGCCGTTTCCCAATTTTGCGCAGGCCCTCAGGAATTTTCGAGCGCTGGCTTCTTTTAGTGGAGGCGATGTCACGATCCGGTCCTTCCAGGGGAAATTTGGCGGCGGGAACGTTCAGGGTTCGGGAACGCTTGTGGTGGGAACTGGGGGAGTCGAGGAGATCGATGTTAAAGGAGAGGGGAAAGATATGCAGTTGGCCCTCCTCGAGAGGACAAGGGCATTGGCTGATGGTACGATCCAGCTTGTCAAAAACGCCAACAGGTTCGAATTGATCGGCGATTTTTTTGCCCGTAGGGTTCTTTGGAGGAGGGAGCTGGAAGAGAAATTTGCCTTCTCGACAACCTCCCTGTATTCCACACGGAGAGAACCTACCTTTTTTGATGACCTTAACTTGAATATCCGCTTGAGGGCGGATGACGATGCATGGATGGAGAACACTCTGGGGAATATCAGGGGAAAATTCGATCTGATGGTGACAGGAAACATCCTGTCTCCTATCGTCATGGGTGATATTGAGGCTCTGGAAGGGGAGGTCTATTTCCAGGATCGTGAGTTCAGGATCTTGAGCGGCAAGGTGAGTTTTATTAATCCAGCGAGGATCGAGCCCTACATCACCTTTACCGGAGAAACGTATGTCAAGGACTATCGCGTGACATTTTCTCTGGACGGATTGATGGAAAGCCTCAATCCGAATTTCAGTTCATCCCCCCCGCTTCCTCCGGAGGATGTTCTTGCGCTTCTGGCAATGGGCGAGGCTTTCAAACGGACGTACCAGTATGACCGGAGCACACAGCTCAGCACAGCGTCGCTCCTGTCTTTTCAGCTCTCTGAACAAGCGACAAAAAGTGCTGAAGGTCTCTTTAGCATCGATCGGTTCAGGATAGACCCCTATACGATTGGCGCGTCATCTTCTGTCACCGCACGCTTGACGGTGGGAAAGAAGATATCAAAGAGTGTCTTCATGCTTTACTCCACTAACTTGACCGCGCAGCGGGAAGATATAGTCCGTATCGAATGGGAGCTCACGAATGATATCTCTGTCGTAGGGACAAGGGATGAAGAAGGAAGGGTAAGTCTGGATGTCAAGATTCATAAAAGATTCTGAGCGCTTAGGCAGGAAGCCGTGCTTCGTCACAATCCTGCTTCTTGTTGTAGGACTGACCTTTTTGACTCCGGTCTCTTATTCGATCACAAAAGGGACGCCGCTTAGAGTGATCAAAGTGGCTGTGTCTATAGATGGTCGACCGAGCGAGGGAACCGTCGATGAATTGATAACGCTCAAGCCGGGCGACTCTTTCTCGCTCAAAGAGATTAACGATAGCATCAAGAGGATATACAGGACCGAGCTCTTTTCGGATATTTCTGTTGTGAGATCCGGTGAGGAGAATGTCGAGATCACATTTCATTTGACGAGCCGCTTATACACGCGGCACATCAGATTCTCGGGAAGTGTTGAAGTATCACAGAATCAACTCAAGAGTCGATTGTCTGCTCTGGCAGAGGGCAGTGCCTTTTCCGAGGTTAAACTGGAGAGGGCACTCGAGGAACTTCAGCAGCAATTGAGGGAAGATGGCTATTTCAACACCCCAATCACGCCGCTGGTCACTAAAGTGCCTGATTCATCCGAGGTCGATATCCTTTTCGATGTGGGGTTATCCCAAAGGTTTATCGTCGGCAATCTCGAGATCATAGGGGACACCAAGCTTCCCGAGGATCGATTGCGAAAGGAAATGCAGACAGAGAAGGGCCAAATCTTTATCCCTTCTCAACTGGAACAAGATATTGCCAAGCTTAAGGAGCTGTATGCCTCCGAAGATTTCAGGCGTGCTGAGATCGCAATCAAGGAACGGACTTTTGATTTTGATAGTGGACTCGTCAATCTCATTTTAGAGGTTATCCCCCGGGAAAAGATCACCATTGTCATCCAGGGAGCGGATGTGCCTCTCAGCCTGCTGAGACCCATATGGGAGGCCAACATATTCGAAGAGTGGGGGCTTTCTGAAGGAGAGGCAAAAATTGTGGGATACTTAAGACAAAGAGGATACCTTTTTGTCACTGTCGATTCCCGGTTTGAGAGCTCGGCCAATGAATTTAGAGTTATTTATGCTGTGACGCCAGGTGATAAGTACAGAATCCGGGATATGACGTTCGAAGGGCTGTCCTATTTTTCTCCCGACGAAATAAAGGACGAGCTTCTTATCCGCACAAATTTCCTTTTGCTGAGCAAAATTGACGGGGCCCGGCTTTTTGAGCTCCCAAGGGAGATTGAATTCCTGTACAAAACCCGGGGCTTTCCCGATACGAGAGTCGACTTGATTTTCGAAAAGACGGGCAAGAGGGTTCGTCCAATCTTTTATGTGGAAGAAGGGATCCAGCAAACGATCAATACGATCTCATTCGATGGTACAGAAGCGTTTGGGAAGGATGTGCTCCTTCAACAGATTGGCGCGAGTGAAGGTGGTTTTTTCTTCCAGCCAGACATTCAGCGCGACTTGGAACGTTTAACAAATTTTTACATGAATAATGCCTTCAGAGGAACGGAGATCGTTGCCCAGATTCAAGAGGCCGACGAAAACAGGTTCGATCTCTATTTTTCTGTCGTCGAAGGAGAAAAAGTCGCGATCGAGAGGATCATTGTTACGGGTCACAAGGCTACAAAGACCAGCACGATCCTACGTGAGGTTCAGGTCAGCGAAAATGGTCTGGCGAGGTACGATGATATCAGAGAAACGGAGAGGCGGCTGGCCAATCTGGGGATATTTTCAGAGGTGAGGATCGAGGAGATTCCTCTGTCCCCCCAGAGAGTGAATTTACTCATCAGTGTCAGGGAGGGGAGCAGAAATTACGCCAGTTTTGGAATTGGGCTCGAGACGAAGAGCGATCCTCAGACTTTTTCAGTCTGGAATAACGAGATAAGGCCTCGGGGAACCGCTGAGTTCACCCGCAACAATATCCTTGGGATCGCCGCTCAATTCAGTATTTTCGGCCAGATCTCGACGAGAGAAAAGCGGCTGGTTTTTTCTTGGGAACAGCCGTATTTTTTCTTTAATTTTCCCCTCGCCACATATGTCAATGCCTGGATCGAGGCAGAAGAGAGGAAAAGCTTCAGCTATGACAGACGGGGTGTCCATCTGGGCGTGATCAAGCTTGTATCTTCCGAGAAGAACATGAATCTGTTGACGACTTTGGGGTACGAAAAAACAATCCTGACAGATCTGTTTGTTTTGGAATCAAAGATAGACCGTCAGTATTTTCCCTACTCAAAAACATCGATTGCAGAAAGTTTCATTATGGATAGAAGAAACGATCCTTTCAATGTTGAGAGAGGGTATTTTCTAAGCGCAGCCCTCGAGTGGGCCTATCCACTGTTCAATGCGGAATCGGATTTTTTAAAGCTGTTCACAAAATATCAACATTATGTGCCCGTTTTTCCAGATTGGACCTTCAGCGGGACGTTCCGGTTCGGCTTGGGCAGGGGGAGGATGCCCATCCATGAGAGATTTTTTGCAGGGGGGAGCAATTCCTTCAGAGGGACCAGGTTCGATGAGCTCGGTCCTAAAGATCCCGTTTCACAGCAGCCGACAGGAGGGAAGGCGCTTCTGCTCTTCAATTTTGAGATGACTTTTCCTCTCCTCTCTGCATTCAAAGATCTGTATGGAGCAGTTTTTTATGACGTGGGAAACGTATGGGCCCTGAGACGTGATGTCGACCTGTCCTCGCTGCAGAATGCGCTGGGCCTTGGTCTCCGGTACAGGACGCCTTTAGGCCCTATCCGGCTGGAAGTGGCCTGGTACGTCGATGCGGCCCAGGGTGAAAATGAAATATTAGGGTTTATCACAATCGGCAATGTTTTTTAACAAGAATACTTGATGCGTACACACTCCAGAATGCGACAGATAGTTGAGATCTTTGTCGTTTTTGTGGGGATTATCTCCGTAAACTCTGTATTCGGCCAGGACGAAACGGTGGATCGGATCTTGGCGCTTGTCAATGGACAGTTGATAACGTTGACTGATGTTAGAATCGCTCAGGATTTCGGCCTGTATGAGAGAGGGCCGGATTACCGCGCAGATGTTACTATCGAGATAGTCCTCGAAAGGCTGATCGATCAGAAACTGGTCATACAGGTCACCAGCGATAATGCCTCTGTTGACCGGGAGGAAATGGACTCTTACCTCACTCGAATTTCTGGAGAGATGGGGAACGATAAATTCCGTGAAAATTTGGATAAATTTGGCATGAAAAGGAATGACCTGGAACCTTATGTCCGTGAAAGGATCCTCTTCAACAGGATCTTATCCTCGAGGTTCGACCGTGCCGTTCTTGTAACTTTGGAGGAGATCCAGGACTATTATGAGACGAGATATCTCCCCGATCAAAGCGACAAAGGAGTCGAACCTCAAGCTATGCTTGATATTTTAGATGACATCGAAGCAATCTTGAGGGAAGAAAAAAGCGAAGCGCAGGTCGAGGAGTGGATTCAAAATCTACGGGAAAAAGCGGACATCCAAGTAAATTTAAATCCCTAAATCCCCGAATGGAGGACCCGTGAATAGATTGGCTTTTTTGTTTCCAGGGCAGGGATCGCAAGAAGTGGGGATGGGCCGGGAATTCTATGACGAATTTCCATCGGCCCGTGAGCTCTTCGAACGCGCCGACAGAACCCTGGGTTTTAATCTATCCCGGATATGTTTTGAGGGGCCAGAAGAGGAGCTGAAATTAACCCAAAACACACAGCCGGCCCTCCTTGTTGTCAGCACTATCGCGTATTCCCTTCTGGGGATAGAGCCGGATTTTGCCGCGGGCCATAGTCTTGGAGAATACTCCGCTCTGGTAGCCGCTGGAGCTTTGGCCTTCGAGGATGCGGTTGTTCTGGTCCATAAAAGAGGCCAGTACATGCAAGAGGCTGTTCCGGTCGGTGGGGGTGCGATGGCAGCTATTTTGGGTTCCACGCTCAATAGTGTCACAGACGCGCTGGGAAAAGTCAGAAGCGGGGTTGTAGAAATCGCCAACTGGAACAGTAAGGAACAGATCGTCATTGCCGGTCATGCTAAAGCTGTCAAAGAGGCTCTGGATCTGATCAATCCGCCGCGCTCTGTGCTTTTGCCGGTAAGCGCGCCTTTCCACTGCCAGCTGATGAAGAGCGCAGAAGAAAAGCTTTATCCGGATCTAAACGCTGTGGAATTTCAAGACCTGGCTTATCCTATCATCACCAACGTGGATGCCCGGCTGATTCACGAGGGCAGCGATGCCAGAGATTCTCTCCAGAGGCAGGTCACGCGGCCCGTGCTCTGGTACAGATCCATGCAGCTCTTGGAACACGAAGGTATTGCATATTTTGTGGAGTTGGGTTCTGGAAAAGTCCTGTCAGGCTTGTTGAAAAGGATTGGTAGAGAATGGGCTGAATCCCCCAGGATTCTCAGCATTCAAAATCCGGAAACGCTCGCATCTGCTAGGGATTTTCTCGCGGGATGATCTCTCCGATCGTGCTGACGACAAGAGCAGGCATAGAGGAAACATTGTGTAGATCGGATCTTTGGGTTTCGCCGCTCAACACAAGTATAAAATCACAGGGAACACGTTTGGCCAGCTCCATATCCGTGTAGATTCTGTCACCGATCATCACAACATCTTCAGGCCCGACATTATGTCTTTTGAACACATGTGTGATCATTTCAGGATTGGGTTTCCCGAAAATTTTTATGGGTTTGATACCTGTCGCTTTCTCATACAAGGCCAATAGAGCGCCCACGTCCGGGACCGGCCCCTGCGGCGTCGGGCAAACGAGATCGGGGTGTGTAGCGATCAGCGGGACCTCGTCCTGGAGAAACAGAGCGGATGTGCGCAGCTTTTCGTACGTGAGTTCCGTGTCATATCCCAGGACAACATACTCCGGGTCTGGAGAGGCCACTTGAATGTCCGCTTCGATGAACATATCTTTCATGGATTGAGTCCCCACAACGTGTACGTCTTTTATCCCTTGATCCTTCAGAAATTCGATAACACCATCCGTAGATAGTAATATATGATCAACATCGGCTTGAATTCCCAAACGGGACAATTTTTTCACGTAGTCAACCTTTGAACGGGAGGAATTGTTGGATAAAAAATAATGATGAATGCCTTTGGCCCCTAAATAATCAAGGAAGCGGTCGGCTCCCTCGATAAGGTTATCACCCAAATAAACGGTCCCATCCAGGTCCAGGAACACGATGTGTTTATTTGTTAGAGTTCGATCGAAGGCCGACATCGTGTGTTTATTTGTTCCTGATCGCCCGGAATGCATCCCTCACATACTCAATCGAGGAGAGGAATGTCACAGTGATGATGATCCATGAGAGCAAATAAAAGCTCCAGTTGCCGACACGTTCCCAATAGTAAGGACCCAGAATCGCCAGGAAGGCACCAATAGCCTGGACAATGGCTTTGATCTTTCCGCTTAATCGTGCAGAAACAGAACGGTCCATTTTTGCGAGGAGGATTCTCGCGTATGCGACTGTAATGTCTCGAAGAGCCATAACCAATGGAACCAGAAGAAGCACAAGGCTTTTTGATGCCAGGGCCGAGTAGACGATCAGGCGTGAGATGCTGTCTGCATACGGATCGAGCGTTGCGCCGTATTCAGAGTCAAGCTTGAAGTGGCGCGCGATATGCCCGTCCACAGCGTCTGTGGTTTCGACGAGCAAGAGCAAGACTAATGCAACAACCAGTGTTGCTGTGGATTCTTTACATGTTGTGAGGATCACAAAAAATAGCAAAGAGAGCGGGATCCTCACCAGTGTCATGGACTGGATTAGAATATATCCGCGCGGATTGTTCTTGAATCCATCGGGAACGTTTTTCGAGTCCATTCTCTTCGAGATAAATTTTGCGATATTCTTAAATCCAGCTCCTCATTGTACTTTTTTTATTTTTCCCAAGTCAACAACGCTCAAATACTCATGTTTTCTATAGTTTTGCGGATTATCAATACTTTTATCGATCAATGCCGAACAAGGATGGATGGTTATTTCGATAGATCGAGAAACCGTTTCATACACGTGTTGGTTAGAGAATCTTTTTTAAAAAGTATCCTAACAGAGCTTTTTAACTCGAAGGAAAGCGAGGTATCCGATGAGCAAGAGGAAACTGAGGGTGGTGATGGAGAGCGACATGAAGGCGGAATAAAGCTCTTTGCCGATAATATCGTAAACGGAGAAGAATATTATGAGGAAATCGCAGACGAGGAGAATCCTCCAGATCTTTGTGTAGTGTGAAAAATTGTGGACAATGATCATTATTCCCAGAATGGACATGAGGAGGTTATAGTCCCAGCCTAGAGGGGATGCCAGCGGGATGAGGAAAAGAAGAACCGAACACTCCAGAACGGAGGCCCTTTCCTGCCTTCTTCCAAGGAGCATGAGGATCAGGACCAAAAAAGCGAGTAGAGCCAAAAAAACAAGGGCAAGAACTAAGGAGAGTGCTGGATCACCCGTCCATTTGTTGAATAAAGCGATGAGTGAGATATTGTCCCAAGTTGTGAGTAGTGTCGGAGTGGATTGAGAGAGTGTCGAGATCCATTCACCGAGAACGATAAAATTTCCTTGAATTCCGTAGTATAGAGAGGGAATAAGAAGGGCTACACTCAGCATAAACGCCCCGCTCAACATTGTCCTCCATTTCCCTTTAAGGAGGAAGTAGGGAAGAAATATCAGGGCATAGGGTTTGAGTGCGATGGCAACGCCCCACAGGAGCCCCGAGTAGATCTCTTCCTTGTGAGACGTGTCTTTCTTCTGGCGGTCCAGGTACCAGATCATGATAAGGAGTATCAATGTCACCAGGGTGTTGATCTGGCCCAGGTCGATCTCCCTTAGAAAATATTTGATCAAGATCAAAGGCGGTAGAACCATTAGCCCTTTGGACTTCTCTGTTGTGGAGGGAACGAGTGAAAAGGAGATCTGTATGAGAGCCAGGGAGCAAAAGATCGTTAGGAAATACCAAATGCCTTTCGCCAGGTCGAGGGGAAGATATGAAAGAGGAAGATAGAGAAATGCTGAGGAGGGGAGATACTTGAACATGTAATGTCCGTCTTCGAACCTGTAGGGAGTCTCTGCCAGCCGCAGCCGTTTTCCCGCCTCATAATTCACCTCGAAGTCGATCATGTCGTTCTTCACCCTTAAGAGAAAAAGCGATAGAAAAACAGCACAGATCAAAATCACTCGGAGAGTTGTCTTCCGGTGGACGCGCATGGTCCTCCAATATTAAAACATCTTTTCCAAAACGTAAATCGGGATTTTGGTGCAGGAAACGGCATCAGACTTGAAAAAAGAGATGGTGCCGAGTATATTTGTTAGGCTGATGCCCACAAAAAAAACTCTCACTCCGATGATGGAGCAGTATCTCAACCTCAAGCGCAAGCACCCGGATTCCCTCCTGTTTTTCCGCCTGGGTGATTTTTATGAGATGTTCTATGAAGATGCAAAAAAAGCATCTCCCGTTCTTGAAATAGCCCTCACATCGCGGCAAAAAGTTCCTATGTGCGGGATTCCCTACCATGCGGCAGAATCCTACCTGACAAAACTTCTCAAACACGGGTTTAAAGTCGCGATATGCGAACAGGTAGAAGATCCCAAGACGGCAAGGGGAGTGGTAAAGCGCGATGTTGTCAAGGTTTTGACTCCAGGAACAGCGGTTGAACTGGATATCCAAGAGGATAGAGAAAACACTTTTATCTCCAGCTTGGTCTTTGAGGAAGATTCATGGGGGCTTGCAATTATCGATCTGGTCTCGGGACAACTGAAGACAGCCCAGAGCGACCCAGAGTCCCAGAGGTTTCTGATTGATGACCTCTTCAGGTTTTCGCCGAAAGAGATTATATATCCACAGGGTCAGGAATCCCGAATCGAAGATATCCTCATGCACAACAACCTTGGGAACATGATGAGAAGCCCTCAAGAGGATTGGCTTTTTGATTTGGCCCAGGCCAAGAGTATCCTTATGGATCAGTTCCAGGTGAAATCCTTGGAAGGGTACGGACTCGCGGAAAAACCCTTTGCTGTTTCGGCAGCGGGAGCGCTGCTTTACTACCTGAAAAAGCTCCGCAAAGATTCTCTCCTTCTTATCCACAGGATGGCTTACATCCAGCCACATCAGCATATGACGTTGGATGCATCCACCATTAAAAACCTGGAGCTTGTCAGAAATCTCAGAGATGGGAAACGCAGCGGTTCTTTGCTGAATATTTTGGACCTTACAAAAACATCAATGGGGGCACGTCTTCTCAAATCCTGGCTTCTTCAGCCTCTCATGGACACAGCCTCCATCGAGCACAGGCTCGAAGCCGTCGAGGAACTGCTGGGAGCCACGATCCTAAGGCATGAATTGCGGGATACCTTTCAAGAGATCTATGATCTGGAACGGCTTACGGGGAAGATCTCCCTGGGTGTAGCCAATGCCCGCGATCTGGTCGCTCTCAGCAGATCTCTCATTCCTCTGCCGCAAATTCAAAAGATCCTCGAGTCGTTTTCTTCAGGCAGGCTCAAGGAGATTCTTGACACTTGGGATAATGCTCAAGACCTTGTTGAGTTGATAGAGAAGTCTATCAAGGAAGATCCGGCATATGCAGTCACGGATGGCGGTATTATCAAAGAGGGCTATAACTCTGAGTTAGATGAACTGAGAGGGATCAGTCACTCCGGAAAATCGTTTATCACTCAGCTCGAAAGGAAGGAGAAAGAACGAACGGGCATCTCTTCCCTTAAGATCCGGTTTAACAAAGTGTTTGGATACTACATAGATGTGACTAAACCGAACCTGTCAATGGTTCCTCCAGACTATATTCGCAAGCAGACACTGGTCAATTCCGAACGCTTCATCACCGCAGAGCTCAAGGAGTACGAGGACAAGGTGCTCAATGCAGAAGAGCGGATCGGAGAATTGGAGTATCAGCTATTCCTCGAGATTAGAGGCAAAGTTGCTGAAGAGGCGCGAAGACTCCATAAAATAGCGACTGATATTGCCACTATCGATGTGCTGTCCTCTTTGTCTGAGGTGGCGTCGCAAAAAAATTATTCGCGTCCCGCTGTAAACTCCGGCGAAGCCATCAAGATTTCGGGCGGACGGCATCCGGTGATAGAGGAGACCAACGAGGAGCCTTTTGTCCCCAACGATGTGTATTTGGACAGAGATGAAGACCAGATCTTGATCGTCACGGGCCCGAATATGGGGGGAAAATCCACTTATTTGCGGCAAGTCGCTCTTATCTCGATTCTCGCCCAGATGGGCTCTTTCGTTCCTGCCGAAGAATCAGAGATCGGTGTTGTCGACCGTGTGTTCACACGCATAGGTGCCATGGATTTTTTGACCGTCGGGCAATCGACGTTTATGGTGGAGATGCTCGAAGCTGCAAACATTCTCAACAATGCGACGTCGAAGAGTTTGATCCTGTTGGACGAAATAGGGAGAGGAACAAGCACTTTTGACGGTTTGAGCATCGCCTGGGCGATCGCTGAATATCTCCATGAGTATGAAAACACGCGCCCCAAGACCCTTTTTGCGACGCATTATCACGAGTTGACCGAACTCGCCCTCACGCTCACGCGGATTAAAAATTACCATGTCTCCGTTAAAGAGTGGAAGGAAGACATTATTTTTCTGAGGAAGATCATCTCGGGACCCTCAGACCAGAGCTATGGCATCCATGTGGCCAAGCTCGCTGGAATTCCCCGTCAGGTGATCGATAGAGCTAAAGAGATCCTTTTCAATCTCGAGAAAAAAGAACTGGATGATGCGGGAGTGCCCAAGATCGCCTATCGTTCTTCAGCGCGGAAGGATAAATCTCAATTGTTGCTTTTCCAGGAGGATCTGGAAAGAGAGGCTTTGGAAGATATCAGAGAAGAGATCATGAAGTGTGACCTGAATGCGCTCAGTCCGCTCGAAGCTCTAAACCTTCTCGATAAGCTGAAAAATAAACTCAAGAATAAAGATAGAGAATAAATTTGGCAGTAGCTTTTGCGAATTATTCAATTGAGTCGTTGGGGATATGGTTAGAAGGAGTTGGAACAGTCTAAAGCCTTTACGTCAAATGCTCTCGGAATCTTCATCGGTGGTAAAGTCATCCACATTCTCTTCATCTCTGAAGTCTTCATCGAAGTTGTGGTCTTCATTATACGTGACTTCACCTTCTTCCTCTTTGAGTCTTTCCAGGGCGAGATCGAATTCTTCTTTGTTCTCGTATCTTCGCAGGTAGTTCGAAGCGGCATCGAGATAGCCCAACTCTAAATAATCGTCTTCGATCACGCAAAAAACAGATTTCATGTGTCCTGATTGGAGATCGCCCACAGTATCCACAACATTGGCAGCATTTTCGATGGCTTCAAGTGTGATCCAGCTCGTGATTTCGATTTCTTCCATTTGCGCCCTCTAAGGGAAAAATAGCATCTTCAACTAAATTGTCAAGAAAAAATAATACGATTCGGAAATACTTCCGTGGATGTTCAAAATTGGATATAATATTTTCTTTAACAAGAGACAAACGCGAGTTCGATTTGTTCGAACTTCAACCCATATTTATTTGAGGAGAAGGAACCTGTGAAATGGGATAAATACACCGTTTTGTCCCAGGAAGCCTTTCGGCTGGCCCAGCAGAAGGCTGAAGAACTGGGACACCAGGAAATAAAGCCCGAACATCTCCTGTTCGCCTTTCTCGAGCAGGAGGAGAACATCGTCAATTCCATCCTGGCAAAGATAGGAACGAATCCCCCAAAGATCATTGAAGAGCTGAGAGAGGTGTTGTCCAAAATGCCCAAAGTTGAAGGTGGGGGAGAGAGCTATGTGTCCTCTGCGCTGCGTCAGGTAATGAATGGAGCCCAGAAAGAAGCGCATAAGCTGAAAGATGACTATGTTTCGACAGAACATCTGTTCCTTGCGCTCCTTAAAGAAGGGACCAGCGATGCGGCCCGGATCCTCAACGCGAGTGGAGTGACCGAGGATCTTGTTCTGAAGGCGCTCGTGAACATAAGAGGAAGCCAGCGTGTGACCGATCCTCAGCCGGAAGGAAAATACCAGGTGCTGGAGAAGTATGCCCGCGATATGACGGAGCTGGCCAGGCAGGGAAAGATGGATCCCGTCATCGGACGGGAGGACGAGATCAGGCGTGTTATCCAGATTCTATCGCGCCGGACCAAGAACAATCCCGTATTGATCGGAGAAGCCGGAGTCGGCAAAACAGCTATCGTCGAAGGTCTGGCCCAGAGGATCGCCAATGGGGATGTTCCTCTTTCGATCAAGAACAAAAGGGTGGTTGCTCTTGACATTGGCGCTTTGATCGCCGGTGCAAAGTTTCGCGGAGAATTCGAAGACCGCCTCAAGGCCGTCCTGAAAGAGGTTGTGGAATCCGAGGGGGAGATCATTCTTTTTATCGATGAACTCCACACCATTATCGGAGCGGGGGCTGCAGAAGGGGCTGTCGATGCCTCCAACATGCTCAAGCCTCCCTTAGCACGCGGGGAGTTGCGCTGTATCGGTGCGACCACCCTCAATGAATACAAAAAATACATCGAGAAGGATGCGGCTCTTGAACGGAGGTTTCAGCAGACTTACGTAGGAGAGCCCACTGTTGAAGATACGATCTCCATTCTGCGGGGATTGAAGGAGAAATATGAGGTCCATCATGGTGTGGATATCAAAGATTCGGCTCTTGTGGCTGCCGCAACCCTTTCCAACCGGTACATTGCAGACCGGTATCTCCCCGATAAAGCGATCGATCTTATCGATGAAGCAGCCTCGCGCATCCGGATCGAGATCGACAGCATGCCCGAAGAGATCGATGAGCTCGAACGGCGCATCATCCAGATTGAAATTGAAAAACAAGCATTAAAAAGGGAGAAGGAAAAAAGCGCCAAGGAAAAACTTGAAAACTTGAACAAAGAGTTGGCTGAGCTGAAAGAACAGAGTGATGCCCTCAAG
>JASFPP010000068.1:0-17955 GCA_050115915.1 Candidatus Aminicenantota bacterium | reverse complement strand
CTATTGTGTCGACCTTGTGCGCAGTTTCCAGACTCTCTCCTCCCTTTATCAATACTCCGTTTTCCGCTCCCCTTCCGGTGCCGACCATAACAGCCGTGGGAGTGGCTAATCCAAGAGCACAGGGACAGGCTATGATCATCACAGCCACAAAATTCAGGAGGGAAAATGTCAATGCTGGTTCTGGGCCAAAGTTGAACCAGATAATGAATGTCGCAATAGCAATCGAGATCACGATGGGTACGAAATATCCAGCGATGACATCAGCCAACCGCTGGATCGGGGCCTTAGAACCCTGAGCCTCTTCGACGAGCTGGATGATCTGAGCCAGAACGGTCTCTTTTCCTACTCGTGTCGCGCTGAATCGAAAGCTCCCTGTTTTATTAATAGTGGCACCGATAACCTCTCCTCCCTGTTCTTTTTTCACTGGTCTACTCTCGCCGCTGATCATGGATTCATCCACTGTAGATTTCCCTTCGAGGACAACCCCATCGACGGGGATCCTTTCACCCGGCCTGACGAAGATCTCATCTCCAACCACAACATCTTTTATGGGCACATCGATATCTTTTCCATTTCTTTTCACGCGAGCAGTCTTGGGCTGAAGCCCTATGAGCTTTTTTATCGAGTCCGATGTTCGAGCTTTGGCCCTTGCCTCTAGAAGCCTTCCAAAAAGGATTAGGACAACGATCATGGCCGATGTGTCAAAATAAACTTGAGGCCTCATTCCGCCCGACTCAAAAAACCTCGGGAACAGGGTAGCCACAACACTGTACACATAAGCAGCCGAAGTTCCGACTGCGATAAGAGTGTTCATATCCGCATTCCTGTGTTTGAACGCACCCCAGGCTCCTTTATAAAATTGCCATCCGATCCAGAATTGGACGGGAGTGGCCAGGAGCCAAAGCACATAGAAATTATTCAAATGATCAGGAACCCAAGGAAAAAGATGGGGCATACTTCCCAAAAATATCATTGTTGCAAGGATCACCCCGGCAATAAATTTTCTTTCCAGATTCTTAAATTCTTTCTCTCTAGCTAAACTTTCTACGTCTTCTAAATCCTCTTCGTCGGGAATTTCCAGGACTTTATATCCTGTGTCCTCGATAGCTTTCTTGATCTCTGCAAGACCTATCTCAGAGGGAAGGTATTCGACTCTAGCCTTTGCTGTTGCCAGATTCACCACAGCTTTAGTGATACCTTGTGTTTGCAGAAGTGTTTTTTCGATCGATTGAACACAGGATGCACACTGAATTCCCTGGATGGGAATCTCCACAGAGGTCGTACTCACATCATACCCACTCTTCTTTACGGAATCGATAAAATCTTCAGGATTTATAAACCTGGAGTGATATAAGATCGTAGCCTTATTCGTCGCCAGATTGACATTTGCATTCGCGACTCCCTCGAGGTTTGACAGCCCTTTCTCAATCGTAGATGCACAGGCCGCACACCGCATCCCTACTATGGGAAGATCGATCCGATTTAAGCCTGACGATAGGTCAATCTTGGGTTCCAGCTCTTTCTTCTGCATCGTTGACACGTCGCCCTCAGCATCTTTTCTGACATCATGTCTTGCAGACGTATCCGTCTTGCTCCCTTCGACGGGTTCGATATAAAGTTCTGGATTTGCGTCGAATTTGGTTTTGCACATCGGCGAACAAAAATAGTACTTCTTGCCTTTGTACTCAGACACTCCGGCTGCATCATTTTCGCTGACATCCATCCCACAAATGACATCTTTAGCCATAACATCTCTCCTTTGTCAACTGACCGCTATTTTCTGAATTTTTTGAGAACATCGATGACTTCTGCGATTTTTTCGGTTTTATCAGCTTTATTTCCCTTGGAGAACGAGTGCTGAACACACCCTTTGAGATGCCTCTCTAGAATGCTCTCTTCTACGCTCTTGATCGCCCCCTGAACGGACGACAACTGTGTAAGGATATCGATGCAATAACGCTCGTTCTCGATCATCTTCTGGATCCCACGGATTTGCCCTTCAATCCTCTTCAATCGCGGAATTTCCTCACGATGAAATGTGATTTGTTTTGCCATCCAATCCTCCTATTTTTTTCTGTCAACTCCAGATTTTCTTTCAATCTTCATTTCAGAGTACACTCATTAATTCGTGAATTATACCATACCCCCCTATAGTATATCAAGGGAAATAAAATAATAAAATGAGATGACTGATCCTATAGTTTTTATTTTTTGGGTCTACTCTTTTTTACGCGTTGAAATCTTGAAAGGCGCGTAAAGCGGACAGAATCCGACAAAGCTCGTCAATAAAAATATAATCGCGATAATCCCCAGGATGATCGCTGCAATCCCTGTGATCTGGTTTGTAAAATAAAGGATGGCCACAACAATCGCCAGAATTGTCCGGATGATTCGATCTGCCGCACCCATATTCTTTTTCATTTCTCCCTCCTCATAAAATTAGAAAGAACGCTACAAACTTCACTGCTCTTTTGAATATAAAACTACTCTTCCATTGACTCTTTCCAGACCTCAATGCCCTCTCTCATCAAAAAGAACACAATGATAAATCCAGCAATGGCATCCGCCTGCCAAAATCCGAATAAATAGTTCGAGCCCAGTCCCAAAAGCAAGGCCAAGGAGAGAAAAGAACAAGCCAGAGTTTCTTTAGAGTCCGCGATCAAAGCCTCGCTCTCGATTTGTCTTCCAGTCTTAAGCTTTTGATAACTCAGCACGGGCATCACGATCAAGGAAATGACAGCAATGGCGATTCCAGGAAGAGACGGATCTGGGATTTCTTTAAGAATCAATTTTTTTATGGATTGAAAAAGGACATAAACGCCGAGGACAAAAAAGGTAAACGCAACAAACTTTTGGGCCTTTTTTTCGATCCTCTCCTCTTCCTCCTCCGAAATCTTTCCGTGTTGGCGCAAACGCCATATCAAGATCATTCCAGACAATGACTCCACGATGCTATCCAGTCCAAAACCAACTAATGCGATACTTTTCGCCATGCTTCCAAAGAGGATAGACAATGCAGCTTCGACAATGTTGTAGACCACGGTGAAATACTCAAGACAGAGTCCTTTTTTATAGAGCTTTCTGCGCGTTACATGCTGATTAAAATTCATTGTTTGTTTGCTTTTTTCCCTCTCAGAAGATCCCATTTCAGCTTTAGTGCTGCCAATATATATTCTGCCCCTCAAAATTGTCAAGGAAAACGACGTCATTGCCGTCTACTTTTAATATTTCGGCTTATATGTTAGAATTTTTCTAATAAGCGTAAGAGGAGAGACCATGTCAGGGCATTCAAAATGGCATTCGATCAAGCATAAAAAAGCCGCTCAAGATGCCAAAAGAGGCAAGATGTTTACCAAGATCATCCGTGAGCTTGTTGTCGCTGCGCGGATGGGTGGAGGAGAACCTGACACGAATCCCAGACTCCGGAAAGCCATAGCAGACGCCAAAGGCGTAAACATGCCGGCAGACAACATCAAAAGAGCTATCATGAAGGGCACAGGACAGCTGGAGGGCACAACGTATGAGGAGCACTCATACGAAGGTTATGGAGCCGGCGGGGTGGCCATTTATGTGGAAACACTCACCGATAACAAAAACAGAACTGTATCCGAGATCCGGCACATTTTTTCTAAAAACGGGGGGAACATGGGCGAGTCCGGCTGTGTCGCCTGGATGTTCGACCGGAAGGGTTACATCGTTGTCGAAAAAGCAAATGCCTCAGAAGATGAACTGCTAGATTTGATCCTTGAAGCAGGCGCTGAAGACCTCAGAGAAGACGGGAGCAACTACGAAATATTTACCGCACCCGATGACTACGAAGCTGTGGTTAACGCTCTCACGGAAAACAACATCGAGATCGCAGCCTCCAACCTGGGATACATTCCCCAAAATTATGTGAAGCTCGAAGGGAAACAGGCACAGCAGCTTCTGCGCCTCATGGAATCGCTCGAAGATCATGACGATGTCCAGAACGTCTGGGCAAACTTTGACATCGACGAAGAAGAGATCGCCAAATTTTCCAATTGATCGATGATCGTTCTAGGCATCGACCCCAGCGTTAAATCTACAGGTTTTGGCATCATCGAATATGTGAACAACAACTATACAGTCTTGAGTTACGGTTGCATAAAGCCATCGCGAAACCTTCCTTTCCACGATAAAGTGAACGATATCCGATGCCGGATCGAGGATCTTATAAAAACACATCGACCCGATGAAGTGGCCATTGAAAATCCCTTTTATGCCCAGAACATAAAGACGGCTATCACGCTGGGCCAGGTGAGAGGGGCTGCTTTAGTCGCCATAGCTTCACAAAAAAAACCTCTCCATGAATACTCCCCTCTTGAGATCAAGAAGGCCGTTACCGGATACGGACAGGCGGATAAGAACCAGATGATAACGATGACCAAAGCGCTGCTCGCCATAGAAGACAATACGCTCGAGACGGATGCGGCTGATGCCCTAGCTGTTGCCTTCTGCCATATCAACACGCGGTCCTTCCACTCCCAATACGTTGAATAGGCCTTCCTGTCATTGATATTGAACTTTGTGATGTTGTAGGCTATTATCGTCTAGACCTGGATTATTCACGGATTGAGATTGCTTCAAAGTCGAGGCAGTGGCCCACGAAGCTGTAGTGAACTACCGCAAGTGGGCTACAACGAAGACTTTGTAGTGAGATCAATTCGCCCGTAGGGTAAAAAATGTCGATAATAAAATGAAGACAATGAAAGCGGAAAGGCCAGGTTGGGTGGCCTAAAAAAATAAAGTAAATTTTAATGATTTCTTTAGTTATAATGAGTATCGACATTTTTTATGAATAATTCAGGAGAAAGAGATGATTGCGTATCTAAAGGGGAAGCTGTTCCAGAAGTCGCCGAATGAAGCTGTTATCGATATCAATGGCGTGTGTTACAAAGCATCGATCCCCCTTTCAACGTATCTAACTCTGGGTAATATCGGTGATCATGCGGAGCTCACGATCTACACACATATGACCGACAATTCGCTTTCCCTTTACGGTTTTTCTTCTGAGGACGAGAAGGAAATCTTTCTAAAACTCATCGGCATCTCAGGGATCGGACCGAAGATTGCCCTGAACATCCTCTCCGGAATCGAGGCCTCCGACCTCGAAGATGCGATCAGACGGAGTGATGTCGCCCGCATCTCCTTGATCCCCGGGATCGGCAAAAAAACGGCCATGCGGATCGCTATGGAGCTCCAAGAGAAGCTCATCGAAAAGGAGAGGGTCCTTCAGGCCGAGGGATTCCAGGAGAGGGAGGACCTGATCTCTGCTCTTATGAATATGGGCTTTAAAAGAAAAGAGATCGAAAAAATCGTGGATGAGACCATTAAATCCCACTCGACAGATGCCGGCTTTGAAACACTGCTCAGAGAAAGCCTCAAACAACTCGCCAGACTCTAAAAAAATAGGGGTCAGGCACCTATTTCCAGGGGTTGAAAAAAAGTGGACCTGGCACCTATTTCTATTTTCTTGAAAATTGTTGGCAGAGTCGATAGACTAAGTAATCAAGAATGACTATCTCAACCGGAGCGACGGCTATTGACTAAAGGTGCTAAGATGGACGCAGTGCTCAGTCCTGTACGGACCAAAGAGGATCTCCTTTACGAGGACAATCTCAGACCCAGGACTTTCGATGAATTTATCGGGCAGGACACCATCAAATCCAATCTCAACATATTTATCGAAGCTGCAAAAAAAAGAGACGAACACCTGGATCATGTGCTGCTCTATGGCCCTCCCGGACTGGGGAAAACAAGCTTGGCCTTCCTTATCGCCAAGGAGATGGGTGTCGGGATCAAACCCACTTCTGGGCCGGTGATCGAAAGGACCGGTGATCTTTCAGCGATCCTGACCAACCTACAACCCAAGGAAATCCTTTTCATCGACGAGATCCATCGACTACATCCGTCTGTCGAGGAGATTCTCTACTCTGCAATGGAAGACTTCCGGCTGGACATTCTGATCGGCCAGGGCCCCAGTGCAAGAAGCCACAAACTGCAGCTCAAAAAATTCACACTCGCGGGAGCAACAACACGGGCGGGCCGAATAACAGCTCCATTAAGGAGTCGATTCGGTATCATCCATCGCCTGGATTACTATGGCGAAGAAGATCTCGAGAAGATCATCAAAAGATCCGCCTCCATTCTCAGCGTAGATATCAATGACAAAGGCGCTCATCAGATTGCTCTCCGCTCTAGAGGCACGCCAAGAGTGGCCAACCGACTGCTGCGAAGAGTAAGGGATTATGCCGATGTCAAAGCCGAGGGTAAGATCACTGCTGAGGAGGCGACAAAAGCTCTGGACATGATGGAAGTCGACACTCTAGGATTGGACGAAGTAGACAGGAAGATCCTCTCGACCATCATCGAAAACTTTGGTGGAGGGCCGGTGGGAATTAACACCATCTCCGCAGCCATTGATGAAGAAAAAGACACCATCGAAAGCATCTATGAGCCATTCCTGATGAGGATCGGATTCCTGGAGCGCACTGTCCGCGGCCGCAGAGCAACCCCCAAGGCCTACGAACACCTCGGTTATGCTTCTGGCTCATCCTCCCCTCAAGGTGATCTTTTCAAAAAGAAGTAAGCGCCTGAAATCCTGAAAAGCTCCCGATAATAAGTGTATTCGTAATCGGAATTATTCTTTATCCAAGAGTACTGCTACGACGAGGAATCGGCCTTAACATCCTCAGAATCGAGAAGGGATTGAACCCACTCGCGTTTCTTCCAGAGCACGCACCCCCCCTGATCGACACGCAATTCCTCAGGATGTTTGCGGAGCTTTTTGAGTAATTCGGACTGGAGTGCGTCCTTCAAGGAAGCTCTCTTCAAATTAACGTCCGAAAAAGGAGCATACGGGCATGGCTCCAAATCTCCCACGGCATTGATGTGCACAAACCCGCGGCCAGAAGAGAGGCAACCCCCTTCGGCCGCTTCATCTCCGGGTACGGCGATAAAAAGTGCGGGAAACTGTTTGCGGTAGCGTTCCATCCTGCGCATAAGCTCCTCACGCTGATCTGCTGAAAGGATCAAATGCTCGGTCTCGGGCAGGATGGGTGTGTATTCCAGATAAAGAAAAAATTTACATCCAATCCTGGACAGGTGATTGACATAAGTGACGTTTGTAAGCATTTCAAAGGTGGACTCAGTGAGAGTCAGAGATGCGCCAAAGAACTTGTTCCTCTCACGCAATTTATTCATGAGTTTCAGAATACGTGTATAAGTGCCTTCACCCCGTCGTCCATCTGTCTCTTTTTCATACCCTTCAAGGCTCACCAAGGGAATGACATTTTTTTGTTCGATCAATCTCATCAGGATTTTGTCATCGATGAGCAATCCGTTCGTGAACACCAAAAAGATCATCTCCGGATATTTTGCCGTGATGTCCAGCAGGGCCTGCCGCATAAAAGGCTCTCCTCCTGCCACAACGAAAAAGGAGACACCAAGATCGTCGGCCTCGCTGACGATTTTTTCAAGCTCGCTGTCGTCCAATTCCTTTCCGATGGGATCAGGAAGGGCCTGGGCATAACAGCCCTCACATTTAAGGTTGCATTCATTTGTGATCGAGAAGATGATGATCGGAGGAACAGGAACATCTTGTTCCTTCCATCGGGATCTCTTCTTCGCCGCCATCCTCAGCCAATTGAGGGTTCGAAGGAAGGCCCAGGCCTGTCCGGGATTTTTGATAGCCACCCGTAGAGCGTCCCCAAAAAAAACGAGCAGTGATTTATTCAGATGTGCGGTACTGAATCCGCTACTTTTTTTTGTTATCATACAGAGCCACCCATCCTTCTAATCGAATTCTTCAGTATAGCCAATTTCATCCAAATAAAAAACGACTAAGGATATATATTATACGGTTTTTGTTAAGAATGGATTCAATCACATGAATTATTCATCCAGATAATCATATGAGATCAAACACGCTTGACAAAAGAGGTGGATTGAAAAAAAATGGTGAATCAGACGGTTCGTTGAAAACTATTTATCAAAGGAGGACCGAGTGGCATACACAGGAAAATGTCTGAACATAGACCTGACAACTGGGAAAATTCAAATCAATCCTGTCAATCGAACACTTCTTGAAGAATATATCGGGGGAAAGGGACTTGGCTTTGCGCTCCTTGAAATACAGGCGCCGAATCCAGATCCCCTAGGACAAGAAAATCCCTTAATATTTTCCAACGGCCCTTTCACAGGGACCAAAGTCCAAACGAGCGCCCGCACCTGTGTGGTAACCCGATCTCCGCTCACTGGGTCCATCCATGATTCCCATTGTGGTGGGACTTTTGGCCCCCGACTTAAATCAGCGGGCTATGACTACGTCTTCGTTACCGGAAAATCTGATAAGCCTGTTTACCTTTATATCACCAGCGAGGGAGCAGATGTCCGAGATGCCTCCGCTCTCTGGGGAAAAGGAATTTTCCAAACCACGGACGCACTGCTCGAATCCCACCCCGGCGTTGATCCAAGGGTTGCCTGTATCGGTCCTGCTGGAGAAAACTTGGTCAAGATCGCCTGTATCGGCGTGGACAAGTACAGGCAGTATGGAAGAGGCGGAACGGGTGCTGTGATGGGTTCGAAGAATCTCAAGGCAATCGTCGTCGATGGGAAAGCGCCCATAAAGTATGCCGATGAAAACAAATTCATGGAGCTGAACAAACAGCTCACCCGAGATATCTTGACCAACGAGGGTGTTATCTATCGCCGCCAGAAAGGAACAATGAAATGGATCCGGCAGGCCCAGGAGTATGAATTCCTGCCGACGAAAAACTTCCAGAAGGGTGTCTTCGACAAATTCGAGGGCATTTCCTCAGAGACATGCCGTGAAGTGCTCAACTGGAAAGATGTGGGCTGTTTTAACTGCGGCATCCGCTGCTCGAAAATGGCGGCATGGAATGGTCATGAGATCGAAGGTCCGGAATATGAAACAACTGCCTTTCTCGGCTCTGGATGTGAGATTTCGGATTGCAAAGATGTCACTCTAGCCAATATGATCTGTGACGACCTCGGCATGGATACAATCAGTGCAGGAGTGACCTGTTCGTTTGCCATGGAGTGTTACGAGAAGGGACTGGTCGAAGATTGGCATGGCATCGAGCTCACCTGGGGGAACGCAGAAGCCCAAAGAGAACTGCTGAAGAGTATGGCATACCGCCAGGACGTAGGACTAATATTTGCTGATGGAACAAGGATCGCTGCCAAACAAATCGGCCAGGGCAGCGAAGAATTTGCTATAAACGTCTGCGGAATGGAAATGTCCGGCACAAATCCCCTAGGTTCTCTATCCATGGGGCTCGCCCTCTCTGTGGCTGATTTCGGCAGCCATACACGCTTATGGCTCAATGAACTCGAGATGGGGCCTAACTTTACTATCGAGGATCTTCCCCAGGAAGTCGCTTCGGGACTCGACACCGTCAACGTCCGAAACTCCATGATCGTTTGTGATTTTGTGCCCAGCGGGCTGGAGGAATTGGTGTCTGTACTCAATGCTTCCACTGGCTTCGATTACACGGCTGAATCTCTTATGCATATCGGAGCGAGACTTACGCATCTGGCAAGACGCTACAACCTGCGAAACGGACGAACCCATAAGGATGACATTATTCCCGAACGGTTCTTTAAAGAAACATCCTGTGCGGGCTTCATGCGAGGTAAGGTCTTGGATAAGGATTTCTTTAAGGATCTTGTTCAGAAATACTATAGAATCCGTGGTTGGACCGAAAAAGGAGAACCCACAGAGCAAGTTCTGAAGGACTACGAACTCCTGCAGGATTGATTCCCATCAAGATCTTCCCAAACAGCGATAACAACAATAAGATGTAGACATAATTTATGAATAATTCGGATAATTGACTTCAATGTTAGTTTCAGACTTTGATTATAACCTTCCCGAGGAGCTTATCGCCCAAGTTCCTCTCGAGAAAAGAGATCTATCCCGGATGATGATACTGGATCGCCATAATGACAAAATTTCCCATTCCCACTTCCGGCACTTTCCAGAATATCTCGAAAAAGGGGATTTGCTCGTCCTAAATAACTCAAAGGTCATCCCGGCAAGAGTCTGGGGTCAGAGAAAAGATGCGGAGATCGAGTTTCTCTTCCTCGAAGAAATCCAAAAGGGCACATGGGAAGTCCTCTGCCGTCCGGCAAAAAAAGCGAAGTCCGGTGACCTCATCCACTTTTCACCAACTCTTCAAGGCGAGGTCATCAAAGAGGGACCGCAAGGGCACAGGCTTATCCGCCTCAATGCAAACGATATCATCTCTGAACTCAAAACCATTGGCTATGCACCGCTTCCCCCCTACATCAAGCGGAAAAAATTACAGATGGATATCCGGCCGATAGATCTTGAAAGATACCAGACCGTGTTTGCACACGAAGATGGTTCGATCGCCGCACCCACCGCAGGTCTCCATTTTACTCCCTCCCTATTGGACTCCATTAAAGCAAAGGGCGTAGAGGTTGTCGAAATCACTCTGGATGTCGGTCTGGCCACATTTCAGCCTGTACGGGTCACACATGTCAATGACCATCATATGCTCGAAGAAAGATATACGATCAGTAAAGACGCAGCAAAAACCATAAACAATGCCAAAAAAGAGAACCGGCCGGTAATCGCCGTAGGAACCACATCGGTCCGCGCGTTAGAAAGCGCATTCACAAAAGACGCCGTCCAACGAGGAAAACAAAAGACAGATCTTTTCATCCATCCAGGTTATACATTCCGGGTGATCGACAAGCTCCTCACTAACTTCCACCTCCCCAAATCCACTCTGCTCATGCTCGTCTCCGCTTTTGCAGGGATGGACTTCATAAAAAAAGCTTACACAGAAGCCGTCCATAAAAAATACAGATTTTACAGCTACGGGGACTGCATGCTCATCCAATAGGCTATACAACGGACGAATAGTGTAAAGGAAATCACGGCCAAAAGTGCGCTGACAAAGCATACAAAGCCCAGCTCTACAACAAGGTAAACCGATTGCACGACAAGTATGGATTATCCGAAAGTTATTCCAATCCCATGAAGGGAAAATTAAAGAAATATTGAAATCCGCTTCCGGCATGTAAAAAATATTTACTTTATAAGGGCGTATGTCTCTCATCTCCCTCTGATTTATCCTTAATATCATGGCATGCTTCTTGCTGAATTAGAGACACATCGAAAGTAACGAAGAAGACAGAAATTTAAATCTCGGATGAAAGAACCGTAAATTCGTCTGGAAGGGTAAACAAGTGAAGCACAAAATCATTTTTTTTCAGAATATAGTGTTACTCATCTCAGTGATAAGTATTTCCGCCCATCAGAGGGATTTTTCTGTATTAAAAGGACCTTATTTTGGCCAGAAACCGCCGGGAATAGAGCCCGAAATGTTTGCACCGGCCATTCTTTCCACGGGTAAACATGCTTTCTGTTCGGTCTTTTCGCCCTGCGGGACAGAATTCTATTTTGTCTCTGATATCGAAGACGATGACAGTGCCGATGTCTTGTGGATGCGACGAATGGATAACATTTGGACAAAACCTGAAGCGGCCCCCTTCAATAGCCAACACAACGACAATGATATCTGTATGTCGCCCGATGGATACAGAGTGTTCTGGCGTTCCTGGAGACCGCTTCCAGGTCATGACAAACCTGAGGAACGCTCCTACATATGGTATTGCGCCCGAACTCAAAAAGGATGGGGCAAGGCTCAACCTGTTGAATGCGAGGGCACTTTCCTCCCAGCCGGGTATCCTTCCATCACTCATAACGGAGCTCTTTATTTCCCGTACAGGAGTGACGCCAACGTCGGCGAATCCGATATCCATCTCTCCCGGTTCATAAAGGGCGCTTTCAGCAAACCGATTCATCTTGGCAACATTATCAATACCAAATATATTGAGGGGGACATGTGTGTGGCACCGGATGAAAGCTTTCTGATTGTTTCATGCTGGCACCGCCCGGACAACAATGGAGAAAGCGATCTCTATATCAGTTTTCGCGATAGAAACGGAGATTGGTCAGCCTTAAAAAACATGGAGGAACCTATAAACAATGCACACAATGAAAACTGCCCCATGATTGCGCCCGATGGGAAATACTTTTTCTTTTTCAGGTACGATCCCAAAACTGAAAAATCGGCAACTTACTGGGTGGATATTAAAATCATCGACATCTTAAAACCACTAGAAATTACGTAGAAGACCATTATTATGAGACGAACGATTATTTTACTCGGCCTAATGGGAACGATATTTGCTTCTATTTTGTTTGCTCAAGACAAAAAGCATTCATTAGAAATCACATGGATCGGACACTCCTGCTTTGAGATCAAATATTTAAATCACAGAATTTTGATCGATCCATTCACACCTGAATGGTTTGATTATGCAAGGCCTCGGGGCAAATATGATTTTGTCTTTGCTTCCCATAAAGCCAAGGATCACTATTTCTTTGAGGGAATAGAAGCAGATTTCTATTTATTAGCGAGCGGGGATCGAGAGATGTTTTTCCAAAAAAGCCGCTCAGGGAATCAACTGTTAGAAGGGAGAACAGCTAAAAATTATGGCAAAGGGACGTTTACATTCTGGACTGTCCCTTCCTATCATGACGATCAAAAAGGGGCCTTAGAAGGTGTCAATGGAATTTTATGCTTTGACTTTGACGGAATCAAGGTCGTACATCTGGGTGACCTTGGACATGTTCTCGAAGAGGACCACATTAAGAAAATCGGAGCTGTCGATGTTTTGATGATTCCCATCGACGGGTATTTCACCATCAATATTGATACAGCAAAAAAGATCATAAACCAGCTCGATCCAAAAATCGTTTTCCCCATGCATTACAAAACGGAAAGATCAAAACAAACACAACCGATATACACGGAAAAAGATATTCTAGATGGATTTTCTAACATAAAAGGACTCCATCGATCCCGGCTTGTCATTGATGAAAACATCCTAAATCAAAAACGAACTATCATCTTATTGGAATATTTAGAGAAGACAGAAAAACGAAAGAAAGGATGAGATGAAACGAAGCATAATATTTATAGGTCTTACCTTCTTTATACTCGCATCACTCAACAATTGCGCAAAACAGGACAATTTTCCAGTTCTAAAAGCCCCCTATCTCGGCCAGAATCCTCCAGGGATGACGCCTGAAATCTTTGCCCCACGAATTATGGAAAATGACAGAAAATGGTTCAATGTCGTGTATTCTCCGGATGGAAACGAGCTTTATTTTGTAACTGACATAGACGCCAACGAGACGGCAGACATCTTGTGGATGAGAAATATGAATGGCATCTGGACCGATCCAGAGCCGGTCCCCTTTAACAGCAAATTTAATGACTTGAATATGTGTCTATCTGCTGACGGATACAGATTTTTTTTCCGCTCTAAAAGACCACTTCCAGGAAACACCACTCCTTCCAAAGATCGTCATTTCTTATGGTCGACAACAAGAACAAAGGAGGGCTGGAGCGACCCTCAGCTTGTTGAATATTCTGGTTATGAACGCATCACAACAGCCTATCAATGCATCACGAATGACGGAACTCTTTATTTTTCATCCCCCGGAGAGATCGGCGATCTGGATATACACTGCTCAAGATTTATTGGCGGCTCTTACGGTGCTCCAATGAATCTCGGCCGTCCTCTCAATACAGAGCACAGTGAGGGCGATTTGTATATCGCTCGCAATGAAAGTTTTATGATTGTATCCTGCTGGGACAGGCCTGACAACAACGGAGAAAGCGATCTCTATATCAGTTTTCGCAAAAGGGATAGGTCATGGACAAGGCTCATAAACATGGGCGAACCCATAAATGATAAATACATCGAAAACTGCCCCATAATCTCGCCAGATGGGAAATATTTTTTCTTTATCAGGTACAATCCTGAAACAGAAAAAGCCGTAACCTACTGGGTTTCTGCACGAATCATCGAAGCATTAAAACCCGAAGATTTGAAATAACCAGAGCTATATCTTTAAGTCTGGAAGGAGGCAGAACAATATGAAAAAGGCCCTAGTATTTATCATTCTTATCCTGTTATTAACGCTCTCGATCACGGCAGCCGAGCCAATTGTCAAGGCCGCCAAAAACGGGGATTTTCAAAGCGTGAGAGATATCCTGGAAAACGATCCGCCAAAGATCGATGCCAAGGATAAAGAGGGAGATACAGCCCTCCATTGGGCATGCATGCGGGCCCATTGGAATATCGCCAAATATTTGATCGAAAAAGGCGCGGACCTGAATGTCGTCGGTGGAGACGGGGGGACACAGATCAACTGGGCCGTCCATCACGACAATGTGGATATCATTAAAACACTTATTGATAAAGGAGCCAAGCTCAACATCCAGAACCAGTGGGGAATGACCGAACTGCACACAGCAATCTGGCGGGGGAATATCCATGTCGTGGAATATTTGCTCGATCAAGGATCGGACCCGAACATCAAAACCAACGAAGGCTGGACGGCCATGCATTATGCCTACCGCAGCGGACATGACAATGTCATCGCACTCCTTAAAAAAAGAGGCGTATCCATGTCCGAAAAAGACAATATGGGCCGCACACCCCAGTACCTCTATTTTAAAAAACCGAATCCAGTGGAGCTGTCAGAGGCTGAGCTCGACGAATATGAAGGTAAATATTATATTGGGAGCTACCTGCTTCTCGAAGTTTGGAGAGAGGGGAGCAGGCTAAAGGTCATGGAATTCGGACCTGATGAAATCTATCCCGTTGCTAAGGACTTTTTTTATTTCAAGAAGGCGCCCTGGACATTGATCTTTAGCCGTGATGAGAACGGAAAGATCCATCACGCCCAGCTGTCTTTCATCAGGCGGTCCTACACGATCGTCAAAAAATAGTGCCGCTCAACTGAGAAAAACGATGAAAAAATTTAACGCAGTCATCTTTATTCTATTTATCACACTGATTTTCCTGACATGTTGCTCAAAGTCTGATAATTTTTCTCGACTGGAAGGGCCATACTTAGGTCAAACTCCTCCGGGAGCAGAACCGGAAATTTTCGCTCCAGGACTCATAACCACCCATTATTCACAGAGCTATATCGCTTTTTTGAATGATGCTCGGGTTTGTGTCTATTCAACAAGCACTGAAAAAGGTCACGAAACGTATTACACCTACGAAAAAAACGGACGTTGGACAAAGCCGCAAAGGGCGCCCTTCGAGGAACTCGAAGGCCATCCCAACTACACAACAGGTCCATATGGTCGAAAGGTGTATTTCCACTCCGGAAGACCGACTCATCCGGATGACACCCGAGAGGATGATAACATCTGGACAATCGAATGGACGGGTTCTGGCTGGGCAGAACCACAGGTGCTACCAGCGCCGGCCAGTTCGGATTATGGCGAGGCCTATCCATCGGCGACAACGGATGGTACGGTCTACTTCTTCACATGGAGGAGAGAGGGTTGCCGGGGCGATGATATATGGCTGAGCCGATGTATCGGTGGACAATACCAGGAAGCCAAACGTCTCCCATGGCCCATTAACACGGATTTTATCGAATACGATCCCTACGTTGCTCCAGATGAAAGCTTTCTGATCTTTGGCTCAGACCGTCCAGGCGGCTTCGGAAACAGTGACAATTATATCTGCTTCCAGAAAGAAGATGGAAGCTGGACACACCCCATAAATTTGGGTCGCCCGCTGAACTCTTCCAGCTGGGATCTATGTGCCAACGGAACTCCAGACGGAAAATATTTCTTTTTCAAAAGCGGAAGGAAAACAGACGTCGACAAGGGCTCGATCGGGAAAACATCCGGTGAAGAGCCTGCTGAAGACTCCGATCTTTACTGGGTCAACTTTTCCTTTATCCATGAGCTTAAAAATTCAGTGCTCAACAAGAAGAATGCTGCAGAAATCATAAAACACGAATACGGAAAAAATGGAATTCAATTCGCCGTCGATACATTGAATACACTCCATTCGGATCAAAAGGATAGCACCTATTTCTCGCCTTTTGAGCTTTTGTCCCTCAGTAAAAATATGCTAGCCGTAGACAAAACCGAAGATGCCGACCGTTTCTCTTCAGCTCTAAATGAAGTGCTGCCGAAAGAGCTCTTGATAAAGGAAGGATATGCCCGTCTTTGTGCCCTAAACGGTCGTGTTTCCAAAGGCATGAAAATTCTGGAGGAGTTGGATTCGGAAGACCCAAGTTTTAGTCTCAGTGATTCCCTATCCGCTCTTGGTTATCTCTTCACCCTCTATCCTGATAAGACAGAAGATGCGCTGTCAGTCCTGCAGTTCACTGTGGAGAAATTCCCGGAGGATCCTTGGGCTTATTTCAGCCTTGCCCGGGTATACCGACAGCTCGGAGACCTGGATAAGGCCATAGAAAACTGCCGGAAATCTTTGGAAATCAGGCCGGAAGTCGGAGATATTTCACAGCTGCTGGAACGTCTGCTTCAGGAACAGGAGGAAAGAAAGGCGGATAATCAGAAAAGAGAATCCTTCCCGGTTCTCAGAGGGCCCTATCTCGGGCAGATACCGCCAGGTCTGAAACCAGAGATTTTTGCTTCTGGAGTCATCTCAACGGAAAACCTAGGTGAAGGGAGTTGCGCTTTTACAAAAAACGCAGAGTTGTTTCTTTTCAACCTCAGATACCCTCCAGAGGAACACAAGACAATCTACATGACAGAACTAAAGAACGGCAGATGGACAGAGCCTGCTCCTGCTCCATTTAACAGCGAATATCAGGATTGGGATTTTCATTTTGCCCCTGATGGCAAGGCGCTCTATTTTACATCAAAACGTCCGACCGATAACAGCAGTGAACCTTCTCGACATGCGAACATTTGGGTGACTCATCTCACATCATCAGGATGGACTCCTCCCCAAATTCTTGAATACCCCATAAACACCGCTGATAGTCACAACTTTGGTGCATCCTCGACCAAAGATGGCACTCTTTACTTTTTCAGCCGAAGAGAGGGAGGCTTTGGAGCGAATGATATATACCGGGCAAGAATGGTGAGCGGCAAATATACCGAAGTGGAAAACCTTGGAAACGTCGTTAATACGGAATATTGGGAATATGACGCCTTCATCGCTCCCGATGAAAGCTACCTAATATTCAGTTCAAACAGACCCGGTGGTTATGGTGAATTTAACGATATCTACATATCGTTTCGAAGTGATGACGACATATGGTCAGTACCGAAGAATCTTGGAAGAGATTTCAGTGATTCAGGGATCTGCTGCGTGACTTTGGATGGCAGATTCCTCTTTTTTGCTACAGGCAGAACCGGAAATGATGATATCTACTGGGTGGATGCAAGAATTCTTGAGGATTTGCGGCCTGAAAATGTTTCTGATTCTCTACGCTTAAAAGGTCCTTATCTTGGCCAAAAACCTCCGGGGAACGACCCAGAAATATTTGAATACCGAATAAATCCAAATATCGAGATAGAAGGCCTCCCATGCTTTGCAAAAAACGGTAAGTTATTAGTCTATAGGGGATCAAGCGCATCCAAGGAAGGTGTGTTCATTATGGAAGAGAAAGATGTCTTCTGGTCATCTCCCCAAAAAATATTGACGTTAAGCCCACACGAGGACCGGCACTTTACCTTAACTCCAGATGGGAAGAGGATCTTTTTTACTTCGAGGCGTCCTGTCAATTCTGGAGAAGCGCCGACGAAAAATCCAAACCTCTGGGTTTCAAATAAAACACCTTCCGGTTGGACTCAACCACAGCCGCTCAAGGCTCCTATCAGTACAGATCAAGCTGAATTCTACTCGACAGTCACAGAGGACGGGATTCTTTACTTTACACGGTCCAAAAGTGATGAAAGTGCAGATATTTATCGATCTCATTTAGTGAGTGGAGAATATACCCAGTCGGAGCGTCTTGGTGAAACTATTAACACCGAATATGTAGATGGCGATCCCTATATTGCCCCAGATGAAAGC
>JASFPP010000067.1:0-18010 GCA_050115915.1 Candidatus Aminicenantota bacterium | reverse complement strand
TTTTTTACAGAAAACAAATACCTGAAATACCAATACATATTTGATTTGGGGCTGTTGCGCGAGTTTTTTGCTATATGTATAGACTCCTCTCCGTGTGCACTGCTGTGACAGAAAATGTTGAAAATTGTTGAAAATAGGGTATCAGAGTTGAAAGTAGGATTAAACGCAAGTCGTTGGAATCACTGGGATATATCTGAAAATAAAGGACTTAATGGTGAGACCATACAAATACTTGCGAATGCTGCGCTCTCCCAACTGAGCTAACCGCCCATACAGAGATTCAGTTCAAACTGAACCTAAAGAATGTACCATTTTTAGGGGATTTTTCTATCAGTTGTTGTAGCTTCAGTTATTTTTTTATCCAAGCAGCTTTTTAATAAAAAGAAGACTAATAATCCAGTCATCTTGCGAAAAATTGAGTTTTTATAAAGCTTTTTAACTCTGTCAACACTAATTCAAAATCAGGCAGAGGATTTACTAATCTCCCTAATTCCCTCTCCCAATATGGAAGCAAAGTTTCCTTTAAATCTTTAGAAAATATCTGATTTGCTGATTTGAATTTTATGCCTTTAATATCCAGCTTTTTGCCAAGAATCTTCTTCACCTTCTCCATATCGATAGATAATTTTAAGAGTTTCCATAAATCAAAAAAATCCCTACACTTTTTTCTTTCGATTACAGTCCTTAATTTCGAACAAAATATTTCTTCTAATGATTCAACCTTAATATCAACGTCTGCATAGTCAGAATACTCTTTCTTTGGAGATTTTATTAACGGCTTATCAACAATATCGTTTTTCATAAAATCTGCCTTAATCCAATTTCTACTTATTACACCATGATACTGAATTTTCAACTGCAAATAATCAGGGTTTGAATATTTGTTCTTTAGAATAAATTTAATCCCGGATTTCTTTTCAGTTAATCTAAATATCTCTTCAATACTTTCAGAAATTATAACAAAGTTATCGTCCAATAAACTGAAGTCTAAATCCTCTGATAACCTCCAAATTTCAGGAAAATATATTTTCGATAAAGCTGTTCCGCCTTTAAACACAAGTGAATCAATCTGAGAAAAACCAAATAATAACCATCCTAAAACATAATCTTTTTCAACAATATTCAGATTTAACTTTCTTTCGCGCGCTTTTGCCAACAGCTCTCTTCTATCTATCAATACATCCACCTCTCAGGGTTGATATCTATATTAACAATTAACTTCCATTTCTCATTATATTTGCCTTTTTTCATGCTGAGGGTATCAAATTTTGAATATCCTTTTGTCAATTGCATATCCATAAAGATATCTTTGTATTCTTCCAGTAAACCTATATTTTCCAGAATATAACCAAGCCTTTTTAATATTGTCATGTTTCTCATTTTTAAGGCGTAACTTTTGATTTTCTTAAAGTTCAATTCTTCATGATTAAAGTAAATTGATTTTGCCACCTCTTCAATGCCTCCTGAATGTTCAGGATGGTCCAGGCAATCTGCCACAGTTTTGTTTGTATTTGATATATTGACGTTCTGATTTTCCACTTCAATCTTTTCTATCCCTATAAATCTATTTTTACTAATTTGTACAAAAACAAATTCCGTATTTAGAATAACAAGAGATTTTTTTGCTTTGTTCGTCGCTATCAGAACTGAGTTAGGAATTTGATCTGACAATCCATGATAATTTAATGCTGACCAGAATGCTATATAGTAAGGTTTTGTTAAATGTGATGCTATTATGAAATCATGAACAATGAAGTCTTCAGAGCCTTTTATTCCTATGTCTAAAGGAACGATTGCATAGAGCCCTCTTTTTAAGTGCAATATCCATTTTTTTTGAATCAGATAAGACAAAACTTTCTTTGGGTCCTCCTTTAAAATTTTTTTTGCTTCATCTATTCTGAATATATTTTTATTTTCTCTTGCTAAAGCAGAAAGTAATAAAGAACCTCTTTTAGATAAACTTGACCTATAATTGTTTGTTTTTAATCCCATTTATCGGCACCTATTACAACTTTATATAGGTATTATATATAAACATTTCGCAAAAGCAAGGTTTTTTCCCTGCGCGAGGACACTCACAGAGTTTCCCAAATGTGCCACTGGTGTGACAGAAAATGTTGAAAATTGTTGAAAATATTGGGAGATTCTATTCGATTCGAACCTAAAGAATGTACCATTTTTAGGGGAATTTTTCTAGCTTCGGCTTTAAATGCTCTTCACCTTTTAGCCAGTTCGTGTAAAAAGCGGCGGCAAGTTTTGGGAGAATCGAGAAAAAATTGAGCTTGAGTGGCCCCAAAACCTATCTTTATGGAGTAGGCCCCTTGAGGCAAGGCCTTGAAAAGATCTTCGTCGGTCCAGTCGTCCCCTATAGCAAGGATGAAATCATACGCGTCTATCCTCAGCAGTGTCTGGGCCGCCTGGCCCTTGTTGACGCCACCAGGCCGCACTTCAATCACTTTTTTTCCATGCATGAGTTGCAGGTCCGTGTTTGCCAAAAATTCGTTTAGATTATCAAACAACTCACACGAACGGATCTCTCCCAGTTCGGGATTCGCTTTACGATAGTGCCAGGCCAGCCCGAATTCTTTTTCCTCAACAAGTGAACCCGGGACCCTAGCCACGTAAGTCTTCAGGATTGGCATAACTTGAGATTTCCAGTCGCTGGAAACTGACTTTTGTGCTTTCCAACCCGAATGTTTATCCATCCTGATCCAAGCTCCATGTTCAGCCACCAAAGTACAGGTAATGTCTCCCAACCACTGGTCCATAGTCGCACGGTCGCGTCCGCTGACGATAGCGAGATGATTTTTGCGCTTTTTTGAGAGAAGAAGGAGCAGCCTTTTGAGTTCTATATCAGGCTCGGCGTCCTCAGGCTTTTTGGCAAATGAGATCAAGGTCCCGTCGTAATCAAAAAGCAGAAGGCGTTTTGTACTCCTCTTGTAATCGGAAAGGAGTCCTGTCTTCCACTTTTCCGACAGTCTTCGGTATTCTCTCTGAGATTTGAGTTTGTTCACAACTTCAAGCCCTGCGATAAAACTCCTAGTCCAGTGATGGATATCATACTCGATGATGCGTTTTCTCATGGTACGCATTCGCCGCGACTGCTCTTCTTTCGTCATGTCCAAAGCCTGTGCAAGGGCATTGATAATATCATCTTTACTGTAGACATTGACAACCAGAGCCTCTCCCAACTCGGCTTCAGCGCCTGCCGTACCGCTTAAAATAAGAACACCCGTATCATCCGTCCTCGAGGCGACGTATTCCTTAGCCACAAGATTCATGCCGTCTCGTACGGGTGTGACCAGGGCAATATCAGCGAGGGCATAGAGAGGAAGTAGCCTCTGAAAAGAAAAGGATCGATACATGTAATAAACCGGCATCCATCCGGGCGTGCCGAACCGGCCGTTGATCTTTCCAACTAAGCTCTCGACTTCCTGTTTCAGAAGGGCATAATGCCGGACTTTGGTCCTGGATGGGACACAAAGCATGATGTACACACACTTCTCCCGCCACTCCGGATACCGCAAAAGAAAGTTCTCTATGGCGAGCAAACGGTTAGGAATGCCTTTGGAATAGTCCAGACGATCGACGGAAAGGATGATTTTTCGGTCTTTCTTTTGGACCATCTTTTGGAATTTCCTCAGATCATTTTGCGTAGATTCCTGCTTGAGCAGACTCATGATATTTTGAGCATCCACACCCATCGGAAAATTATCCACTAAAACGATACGATCATCGATAGAAACGGCGCCAAATTCATGCTCATGGCCTAAAAGACGCAGGACACTGCTCAAAAAGTGGCGCGCATATTCGTAAGTATGAAAACCGACCAGGTCAGATCCCAAAATACCTTCCAGCACTTCATTACGCCAAGGAAGTATGCGATAAATCTCAGACGAGGGAAAGGGAATGTGAAGGAAGAATCCTATGTCGTTTTTGGGAAAATACCTCCGCAACAGATGCGGCAACAGCATCAAGTGATAATCATGAATCCAGAAGGTGTCTGCACCATCGGAGAGGCCAATGATCTTCTTGAAGAATTTTTGGTTGACACGATGGTAGGCGTCCCACTCCGTTTTTTCAAAAGTGCAATAAGAAGTAAAATAGTGAAAAAGTGGCCAAAGGGTCCGATTAGCAAAGCCGTAATAATACTTATCGAGTTCCGTGCGTTTCAGAAAAACAGGAAAGCAGTTATGTTGTTCTTTCAGGATCTCTTCGATAGAATCCTGCTCTTTGCGACTCTCTGGCATATAGCCTGGCCACCCAACGAAAACGATTTCTTTTTCTGTCTCAAGAGCGCGCAGCGCCGTTGCCAATCCCCCCGGACTCGGTTGGACTGTGACCTTACCCTTTCTCTTGGTGATGGCCACAGGAAGCCTGTTGGAAACAATGACCAAACGTCCTGATTTCTGCTTTGGTGACGGCATGAGAGAAGCTTTATTATAGTCTAGCGTGTAGACCTTGAAATATCAAATCGTTAATGTCAAAAGCCCAAAATCCCTGATGGTGGGTATATAACTTGAATTATGATTTTCACAATCGGTAGCTATGAGAACAAATGGTACAACCGCTATTTTCGATCGGTTCGAGGAGCGGATCCTACTTCTGATTAAAGACATCTATCAGGAGGTTGAGGTAATCGTCAAGATGACGCGTGATCAGGAACTTTTGTTTTACGAATTCTCTGGCGTCTTTGCCCATCTTGGCGGTCAGTTTTTTGTTTTTGATCAGAGTGGCCACTTTGTCCGCACATCCCTTGATGTCATGAGGATCTACGAGAAATCCTGTTTTGCCGTCTATAACCTGCTCTGGAATCCCTCCCACACGCGAGGCCACAACAGGTGTTTCTTTCCATTGAGCTTCTGAAACCGTGAGACCAAATCCTTCTCTGATCGATTTTTGTAGGACGACCGCAGATACTCTCTGAAGGGCATTCACAAGGATCTGATTGTCTCCAAGCCTAAAGAGAACATCCCCACTCTCGAGATATTTTCCCGCAATTTTTTTCATCTTGTTGTATATGATGATACCTTCCGGATCATCCGGAGCCATGTTATAACAGTAGAGCAACCGGCAATCCACCTTCTCTTTCACTTCATTGAAGACGCTGAGGACTCCCTCCGGGTCTTTCCACGGATCGAACCGAGACACTTGAGTGATCAAGGGCTTATCCAAAGGAACATCGAACTTTTTTAATATCCTCGTGATGATACTCTCTGAGAGATCCATGTTCTTCGGTGATAATGGATCGATAGAGGGATGTATGATTTTTTGCTCCAGAGGAAGATCGTCTTTCCTGAACTGCTCGCTGGAAATGACCATCAGATCGTAGCGGAGGATGAATGTTTTTACAAAATTCCAGAGCTCTGGATTTGGGTGCGTGATATCGATATGGCAGCGCCAGATCCAGGGTTGTATCTTTTTATTGAACTTGATAAGAGGGAGGGGCTGCGGATCGTGCACGATCACACAGTCGTGATCCAGGTGTGTGAACCGAGAAAAGCGGTTATTCGTCTCTAAATAGAGCCTCTTTTTATTGTTGCTAAGATTAATAGAATTACCCTGCAAACCATTGTGGAATTTCTTTGTAATAGAGAAAAAATCGGAGGGACCGATGAGCACCCGCCATCCCGAATCTACCCCTATGTCATTGAGCAGCACAATCAGATTATTCAGGATTTCAGCGACTCCACCCCCATGAGCTGTAGAATTGATGTGAACAATGTGCTTGTTAACCAATCTGTGGGCCTTCTGGTAGATTTGTCCCAGTACTTTTTCGCCAACGATGGGAAGATAGTCATCCAAGCTTTTCATCCAAATTCTCTCCTATCGATCAGAATCCCTTAATTGAATCGGTTTTATAACATCTCATGGGAGATGAGTCAAATCAGGAGGTGTTTTCATCCAGAAGAGAATTTAGCATTTGATACGTCCTTGGACGTTTGAGCTTTCGTAAAGCTTTCCTTTCAATCTGACGGATTCGCTCTCGAGTGACATGGAATCGATTTCCCACTTCTTCCAGGGTGTGATCATTACCACTGCCCAATCCATAGCGCATCTTCAAGACTAGCACTTCCCTTTTATTGAGTGATTCAAAAGCCTCTTCAATTTTCTCTCTGCGGCTGATCTGCATAAAAACATCATCCGGCACTGGTGATTGCTCATCCTTGATAAAATCTTTCAAAAAGCTATTTTCATCGTCACCGATTGGCGATTCCAATGAAATAGGATCTCTTGCTATTTTCATGATTTTGCGGACTTTTTTGATGGGGAGTCTCATTATTTTTGCGATCTCCTCCTGTGTCGGCTCGCGGCCATGTTCCTGAACCCAGAGTCGACAGGCTTTGTTCAATCTGTTGATGGTTTCGATCATGTGTACGGGGATTCGAATTGTGCGAGCCTGGTCTGCGACAGCCCTTGCTATTGCTTGTCTGATCCACCATGTGGCATAAGTCGAAAATTTATAACCGCGCCTGTAATCAAACTTCTCTACGGCAGTGATTAACCCCAAGTTTCCCTCTTGGATCAAGTCGAGAAAATCGAGACCCCTTTGCAAATATTTTTTAGCGACGGATATGACCAATCGGAGATTCGATTTAACCAATATACCCTTCGCCTGCATTTCGGCGCGTTTTTCATTTGATATGAAGCGAAGAATTTTCCCCAAATCTTCTGTGCCAAGGTCAATTTCTCTTCTGTATCTTCTATAGATTCTTTCGATGCCCTTCTTCTTCTCCAAGTATTTTACTTGTGTCTTCTTGCTCCGCGACTTCGACAACAATCGGCTTAAAGCATCTCTACCTTGATCCAGCTCGACCATAACCTTGTGTTTAGCACAGAGCTCTTCATAAACGTCTTCATAAAACGATGATTTGATGTGCAGCCTCTGGATGGCATGAAGTATCTGAATAGCAAGGCGTGCCCACTTTATCTTGTTTTTCTTCCTCTTAGGAAGCTCTCTTAACTGCGCATGGTAATCTTTAATTTTGTTTATATCGTGGAATATCCGCTCAAATTTATACTCCAAACCGGACTCATTCAAATCCTCGCTTTTTTCATCGAATAATCTATGATATTTCGTTGGATTAAGTTTCAGTTTATCTTCGAGATCGTATATTCTCTGTAACAAATAGCGTGTTTGTAATAGATTTTTGAAGATATCTTTTTTGCATCTCTCCATCCGCCGTGCTAAATCCACTTCATTTTTGCGTGTGAGGAGTGAAATTCTGCCCATTTCTTTCAAATAAATCTTAACGGGATCCCCAGTATGCAAAATCTTATATACGCTCATAATAAATGAATTTCCTAAGCATGCTATTTTCTTTTGGATGTTGTTTGGTCTCTTAAAAAATGAATCAGTCTGTTTTTACCTCGCTCAACGACAATTTTGACAGCCTGCCTTTTTGTTAAATCTTTTTCAATCTCTTCTGATATATCTCTCACGAAAATTGCACGCAGGATTTCGATATTTTTTTTATACGATTTTATTATTTTCTCTATGATACCTTTTTCTTCATCACCTGCATTAATAAGAATCCTCTTTAAGCGGGGAGCTTTTATCGCGGCCTCCAAACATATTTCGTAAACAAAATTAAAGACTTCCCTCACACACTCTTTATATTGTCTGCTGCGTTCTTTGCTGTCAGAAATATGAGCAAAATCATCTTTGGAGATAGATGCTTCTACATCTTTCCAGAGCTCTTTGAAAAAATCCTCGAGCGAGTACTTGATATCATTGTTAATGATTCGTTCGGGAGTAATATTATTTCTCATATGATTCCTAGATGCCTCCAAAAAATGCTTATCAATTCAAAATCTTCCCAGAATACAAAGCAGAGAAAGGAATATTAAGGGAGGGCAATTTAAATGAATTTTAAATTCATGTGCTCGTATAGTATCAAATCACTATAAAAGAATCAAATCTAGCTCTCAGGAAAAATCTCAAATCCCGTCTGTATTTCGTTAAATGGAGAAATGGACAAAAATGGCTATAATTTCTTTCCTGTGTGCCACTGGTGTGACAGAAAATGTTGAAAATTGTTGAAGATAGGGTATAAGGATTGAAGGGAGGATATAGTGGAAGCCGCTGATTTTAAAATTCTTATGCGCGATATCAAAAAGGATGTCATAGAGACGATCCTATGTTATACTCTCAATTGATGATCTTTCTTGAAGATCGGCTGGCAAAATAGGCGTAAGATTAAAAATGGGATTTTCCCAGATAAATTTACACTCCTTAAACATATATAAGATAATAACAGCGGCATAATCCTGTGTGTAAGAAATTGAATGAGAACCAGGCATTCATTGCGAACCTAAGTAAAATATTCCTATGAAAAAAGCGCATCATGCTGAGAGTACATTCGACAAAACCAAAAAAATATTCCTCAAAGCTAAGAAGATATTTCTCCGGCTTAATATTGCCAATAAAATGCTGTTGGGATTTCTTCCTCTTTTCGTTCTGTTTATCTTGATGGCTGTTTTTGCGTGGACAAATCTCAACAGATTGAACAGCATCAACAGAAGCATCGTTCAGGTGGATATTCCGCTTATCCAAGCAGCAGAGCGTATGATTGAACGCCTTTATTCGCAGGAGCTCCATGGGAATCGTTATGTCATACTTAAAAGTCCCCAAAAACTGGAACTCTTTTCTAGCGCAGGCCTGGAATTTAAGAATCAAATTGTTTCAATTAGTGGGCTCCCAGAAACTGATAAAACAACCATTGAGCGGCTTTCCACTCTCCATGATGAATACAACTCCTTATTCATGGAATGGTTTCAATACACAGACGAGAACGCCTCAATACAAAAGAATTATGGAAACTTAATAACAGCAAAGCAGAAAGAATTAATTGGATTGATTCAGGAAATATCGGGCCGAGCCTCCTCAGAACTGAATGAAAAAATGCTGGCGGCTACACATATCGGTTTAGGAGCTTCAAGAATTTTTGCCGCGTTTTGTCTTTTTAGTATATCTATTGGCATTGGAGTCGCATTATTGATCACCAAAAATATTTCGGGTGCAATTATTCGTTTAAAAACGGCAACCAAAGAAATATCAAAGGGAAATTTTGATTTTATTCCTGATATACGTAACCAAGACGAATTGGGAGAGTTATCACATTCCTTCTCTGAAATGGCCAAGCGGTTAAAGCGTCTAGAAGAAATGTACCTCGATACAAGCCCCCTCACACGCTTGCCTGGCGGAATTGCTATCGAAAATGTACTAAGAAAACGAATTAATGCTGGTGTTATATTTGCGTTTTGCCTCATTGATCTGGATAACTTTAAAGCCTATAACGACCATTATGGATATGCCAGAGGAAATAAGGTTTTAAAAAAAACGGCGCGCATTATTGAAAAAGCTGCTAAGAAATACGGTACCGAGGATACCTTCATTGGCCATATTGGAGGAGATGATTTCGTCTTAATCACATCAATTGATCACTATGATAAAATCTGCGATTTTATAGTCGACGAATTCGATAAGACGGTGCATAAATTTTATGATTCTAAGGATTTTAGTCTGGGAAGTATCATTCATAAATCCCGAACGGGCAAAGAATTGAAATTTCCCATCATGACAATTTCCATCGGTGTTGTCACTAATAAGATGAGCAAATTCAAGCACTTTGTTCAAGTTGGAGAACTAGCGGCAGAGGTTAAAAATTATGCCAAATCCAAATTGGGCAGTGTCTATTTTGTTGACAGAAGAAAAAGCAGATCCTAAATAAGAGATTTTGATCCAGTCTTATCTCTTAATTCCGGAAACAGAGATTCACACCTAAAAATAAATGGCGCAGAGGGTACGTTTTATGGTAATGGTATAAGTACACACATACAAATGAAACAAGGAACTTTGAAAAAGGTTCTCTTTCTCCTAATAATTGTGGGATTATTTTCATCCAGTTGTAGCTCTCTTTTTCAAAAATCTGCTGTTACCCCTCCGATCTTTCAAGAAGATTTTTCGAAGCTCGATCCTGATGAATTTCCAGGCAAGATTAAACAGCTTGAAGATATCGCTCAGAACCATGAAAGCGTATCTATCCGTGCTAAGGCACACCTTTATACCGCATTAGCCCATATTCATTATAATAATCCTTCGCCTGATTATTCTGCGGCACTCAAGCATTTGGATGAATATATTGCCCTTGACCCGGACAATGAGAGGATAGATGAAATTGTGATCTGGATGTCTATTTTGCGTGATTTGGATAACTCCATTCGGGAATATGACGAATTAAAAAAGAATTATGAGTTGCTGAAACAGGAAAATGTGAGGGCAAATAAAGACTGGAAATATTTATACCAGGAGAAAGAAGAACTTTCCAAGACGTTAGAAGAGCAAAAAAAACATATATTAAATCTGGAAGAGAAAATTAAAAAACTTGATTCCCTTTACTTAGAGATTGAAAAGAAAAAGAAAACGAAAAAGAAAAATTGATAGAAAGAGGGAATGCTAGAAAAACGCAGATTAAAACGAATATTTGATTTGCCACATATTTTATTAACTCTTTTACTTTATTCTTTTGTCTTCTGCACTTCTTTTGGGATAGCTCAACAAGATAAGGATATAAGCGACAACGCTTATAAAGCTGAAGTCCTTCAAAAGATCGCCAGTCTATTGGAAACAAAATATGTATTCCCTGAAAGAGCAAAACAATATGCAGAGGAATTTACAAAGAAATGTGAACGCGGATCTTATGACTCTTACACAAATCACAAAGAATTTGCACGAAAGATCACCGCAGATCTCATAAACATGACAAAGGATAAACATATAAACTTTCGACTCATAGAATCGAGCGATATCGGTGAAAAACCTGAGAGTTCACTCCATCATCCTATCCGTTACCATCGCTTAGGCATCAAAGAGAATAAAGGATTTGCTAAACTGGAATGGATAGAAGGGGATATCGGATATTTGGATATTCGACGATTCTATTATTTTTCTGATGTCAGGGATAAAATCATCGCTGCAATGCAAATTTTATCAAATGCCAAGGCTATCATTATCGATCTCAGGGAAAACGGGGGCGGTTCAGGAGAGTATTTAAGCAGTTGCTTTTTAAAACATCCAACGCAGTTGACCAGTTGGTATTCTCGAGAAGATGACTTCTTAGAGGAGTATTGGACTTTGAAAAACATAGGGATGGAACGACTCACTGATGTTCCACTTTTTCTATTAACGAGTCAGCGAACATTTTCTGCGGCTGAATCATTCGCCTATGATATGAAAGTCAGAGAGAGAGCCACCATTGTTGGGGACGCGACGAAAGGAGGTGCTCACTCTGTCGATCTGTATAAAATCGACGATCAATTCGAGATATATATCCCGACCGCACGTGCGATAAATCCAATAACCGGTGGAAATTGGGAAGGGACAGGTGTTATTCCTGACATTCCAGTCCCAGCAGAATCTGCATTAGAGACTGCCATTGAGTTGGCCAGGGAAGCAGGTGCCAAATTTGCGGAGGCAAAGGAAGAAAAACTCAAATTGGCTGTTGAAGAAATGCAGATACGTATGGACCGTGCAGAAAAACTTTTTCGAGAAAACAAACAAGACGAAGCGGAAACTGCATTAGATTCGGTCTTCCAGATTGCTGAAAAACATAATTTAATAAACGAATTCTTTATGGATGTCTTAGCTTACAACTATTTCTCTGAAAAAGATGAGCAGATTTTGTATGCGATATTAAAAAAGAAAATCGAGTTCTTCCCAAAATCACCAACCGCATATCAAGCCTTAGGGTATGCTTACTATAAGAATAATAAAAAAGAGCTGGCAATAACTCATTTTGAAAATGTGTTGAAATTGGATCCAGACAATCGGAACGCAAAAAAAATGATTAAACGACTGCGAAATGAATGAGTTGTATCCCCTTCAGAAACACCGAATCAAGGCAATCTTGGAGAAAGCGATGGAGGAGAAACACAATGATCGACAAGAACTATGCTCCCGTTTGTGGGATCTATTGTGGTATGTGTGATTTTCTTGGAGAACAGTGCAAAGGTTGTGGTTATGTCGCCGGCAAGCCATTTTGGACAACTCAAGTACCTTCGGGCGTTTGTCCGCTCCATGATTGCTGCCAAAATCAGAAGCAGCTGGAGCATTGTGGTCTCTGTGAGGATTTCCCCTGCAAGATCTTTCTGGAGCTTCGAGATCCCAGCATGAGTGATGAGGAATTCGAAACATCACTGAAAACAAGACAAGAAGCCCTCCGAAGACGAACCAAAATAGGAACGGAGGAATGGTTGCTGGAAGTATCCAGCGACTAACTGTGTGTCGTCGTCCGATCTGGACACACTCCTCTAAACCGAGGCCTATAGCCGAGACGTCCGGTTATTGAACCAGGGAATAGGTATCGATCAAATAAAAAGAGAGGGCGTTGAATGCCAGAATAAGGACCACTACCACTGCTATGAGCGTTCGTTTTCCCTGCATCCGATTTCGTAGGAAATCCAGGAGTGTGTACATGGCAAAGACCTCAATGGCAAAGGGAAGAAAGCCGCCATATCCAAAAACAGGCATCTGAAAGATCCTGCCAAAATTCAGATAGGGGATTGTGTACTCCCAGTGAGAGCCCGCCCAGTAATTCAAGGCTTCCCACAAAATTCCGGCTGAAAGGCCGGCCAGGAGCCAGCTCAGGATTCTGTTCCCACTCTTTTTCTTTGTATCTGCCAACAGGGAATCCAATCCCAAACGGTAATTCATGGGTTCCAGAAGGAATATGAATGCGAGCCAAACGAAGGGAAAGAAAAGATGGGGGAACAGGACGCATAAAGCCAGGAGGAGAAATCCCAGCAGTATTGATCCGTTCAGAGTAGTTGCTGTTGTTTTCAGGGGAACAAATGGGATCTTTTTCCCCTTAAACATAGTCTGGAACAGTGTCGAAAGCTCTAAAAGAGCCGGGATGACCGATGCAAAGGCCAGGCCGTATCCCAGCCATCGAAGCGGGATCTCTACAGGAAGACTGTGGTAGCTCCAGTTCTGAAGCCTCAAGTTGAAGAGCTCGAATACCAGCCAAACAGGAATGGAGATAAACGCAGCGAACATAAAATTCCGGGGAGAACGAGATAGAGGGGACGATCCCCTCATCCGGAAATTCACGCTGTCGCAGATAAAAATAAGAGGCCACCAGGCGAAGATATAGAACCACGTTTTCATGAAGGGAACACCGCAAAAAAGGAGAATGCAGGCTAGACAAAAGATTCCCAAACCCAGGGATAAATTCCACCTGAATATTGCTACCATTTCGTTACAAAGACTAACAAATCTTAGCGAACAAGGGCAAATTCAAACTAAAGGGTAGGCGTCTATTCGAACAGCCAGTCTTATTTAATAAGATACAGCTCCTTTTGGGGTGGAGATAGATACTCGACTCCATCCGGGGTGGCGATCGCCTGCTCGTGATTCCACCAGAATAAATACTGGTCTTTGCCTTCGGGAGCTGGCGACGGCATATAGAAAAAATATTCTAAAACGAAATGGTGATTGGGTTTGAGCGGCACATCCCACGTCCATTCCGGACCATAAGATCCGATCCTGGGACCCATATAAATATCGAACTTCCTCTCACGCGCTCCTTTCCCCTTGCCGTGGCAATCGATACTGAGGTGTGTCTTATCGGGATCATAACCTTCAGAATAAACGGGAAAATTGTTCTTTGGTTGAAACATATGCAATTGGGGATCCCTGACAATAATCCCCGCCTCTTTGAATCTCTTCTTGTAACTTTCCATAATTTCGCGCCCGGTCAGACCCGCCTTGATAGTCTCTGCCAGAATCTTATCGATCTTGAGATAATCTGCCCAGAGCTTCTTAATCTCAGGAGGAGGTTCGGTCTCCCCTTCACGGAGCACATAAGCGAATATACCCTGGCTTGGTGCAGCCACGATATCGCCTCCCTGAACGACAGTGTTTTCCCAGCCCTTGCTTCTTCCTCTCTGGGACTGTCCTGTTTCCATCCGGCGAAAGACAACGACATCCGCCTCCCAATTTCCTGTATCTCCCACTTCGCTCGTTTTGGTGACTCCCGGTTTGATATTAGCAAAAGCTTTCTTTACGATCTCAAGTTCTTCCTCACGCATTTTCTTAAGCAGTTCAATTTCACTCGGCACAGGAGTTGTGTTGTAATCCATGATCACATACTCGGACGAGACCAACCTCTTGGAATATTTTTCGCCGAGCTCTTTCGTCAGCAGAAGGTAGTCAATGTGCGAAATACCATCATTTGTTCTGGAGGATGTCGCCCATGTTCCCAGATTTTCCCTGTAGTTTACGGCAATGCGTTTGGGATCGCGGGCTTCGACAAATTCCCTGAGGCCCTTAAACCGGTAATCATACTCTGTCATTTGGCTTGCCACGGGTTCCACAACAAAAACAGGATCAGCAATGATGTCATAGACTCCAGATTCTTCGATCAACCGACTCGGCTTTCCCCTCTCGCGTTGTGTCTCTCCCCAACGCCGTCCGAGAACCGCGCGTTCGATCCTGTTCCCACCACGGTCCGTGAAGACAAAAAGACCAGAGGTGCTCCCCAGATCTTGCGCGCCAAAAGGATCACGGATCGCCACTCGCATCACATGGATCCACATGTCGACATTGTTCTTCCGCATGGCTTGAGGCAGGACGATGTCGAACTTCTCCTTCCGGATCTGATTATTCCATTCCTTCAGATCCATCTCTTCCTGCGCCTTTTGACTGGCCATTTCCGCATCCATCGGTGCGGAATCAGCCGTTACACCATTAGAAAGCCCTATAATCCAACACAAAGAAAAAATCACACAAAAAACTTTTCGTTTAGACATTAAACTCCCTCCTTTCATTATGAAACCAAGTCCCTTTTTGGGGCAGACATAGGATAGTTAAAAGGAAGTTAAACTGTCAAATTTATACTAGAGGATCATCTGGGCTGGAACCCGATGCGGTCGAAGGGATTGACCACGCTGGTTGTGATATTGCGTAGGTGGGAGTTGATCCGCTTGAGCCAACGCGTGTACAAGATTAACGCAGCCGCATCTCCAGGCTTGATATTTTTATCTTTTTCCTTCACTAGATCGGTTACGATTCCATCACACTTATCGTTCACCCAGGCGTATTTTTCCAACAGCTTGAGAGCCATATCTGCATCGGCATCTTCGAAGCATTTTTTCGTCTGAATGAAATTGTCCTCCAATCCTGCCTCGATGCGGGAGATCATCTCCTCGAATTCTCCTCCATGGAGCTTTCCGGGATGATCGAGAGCGAGCTCGACCATATTTTTGGCGTAATCTCCGATGCGTTCTATGTCTATAATGATGCTGATCAATACCAATCCCGAGGGGAGATCTACAGGGCCTATAACAACCAAGTGTTTTAACACCATGCGCCGAACCTCGCGCTCGTAGCTGTTGACTTTTTTATCTGTTTCTTTTATCCCGAGGTCGATCTCGCAGTCCTCCCTCTGCCGAAGGGAGTCCTTGGCTTCTATAAACATCGCCTGGGTAATATCCAGCATCTCAAAGGACCTCTGGTAAGCTTGGTTCATCAATGTATCCTTCTTGAAGATCATGAGCCATTTTTTAAACATGACAATTTCTCCTCATCTCGAAATTATAATCAAGACTATCGGCACGACAAAAAATACGACAATTATATACAAAAGGGGTATCGCTTTTTTCCTCACTGCAATCCCAGCAAATTTTTCAGACAACCTTATGGGAACAATTTTAAACGGCCACCAGACAACAATTCCCGAAATGTTAAACAACAGATGTGAGAAAGCTACCGTTACTGCTGCCAGATTCCCCGTCACCAATGCAGCAAGGATTGCTGTGATCGTGGTCCCAACGTTTGCACCCAAAGTATAAGGGAAAAATTGCGCTAAGGTCAAGATCCCAGCTCCGGCTAAGGGAACAGCTAATGAGGTTGTTATCGAGCTGCTCTGAACCAGAGTTGTCAGCACCAGGCCCACAATAAAGGCTCTTAAGGCATTCTTGAACAGGTAGCGGTCGAACCATGCCTGTGCCTTGTGAACGACAAGGACTTTTAATGATTTCACCATCCTCGTGAGGGCCACAAGAAGAAGGAGGAGGGATAGAGTAAAAAGGATCCAGGGATAATCTCCAATCAATTCCTTGAGAATCCCTACAACCGGCTTGGTCGTAGCCTTTACAGGGCTCAAAAACTTTAAGCCACCGATATTCTGGAATTTCTCTCCCATGAATGTGGCCGTATGTCCCAGAAAATTTGTGAAATACTGCAAAGGGAAAAGGACCAGAACCGCCAAAACATTAAAAAAATCATGAACGATAGCGGCAGAAAACGCTTGCCTGAACTCTACACCACGTCTTATCTGTGTGAGGGAGACCAGGGTATTCGTAACAGAAGTGCCGATGTTGGCTCCCATGATGATAGGGATGGCATTGGCTACATTTAAAGCCCCCCCGGCAACCAAACCCACAACAATCGATGTCGTAAAGGAAGAAGACTGGACGATGGAGGTTGAAAGAATCCCGACGAACAGCCCGATCAAAGGATTGGTTGTCGTGGTAATAAGCGCTTCGGCAAGGCCCTGTCCGAGCATCTTGAGGGATGCCCCCATGAGCTCGATGCTGAAAAGAAAGAGATACAAAAAACAAAGAAGAAAAAAGAAATTGAATAACGAGATGTGACGTTTGTAAAAGCTTTTCAAAAATTGCATCTTATTCCTACAGCGACATAATCGCGCGAAAATGTGGTATGAACTGCAAGATGGTCTTTCAATCGGCTTCTATGCAAGACGGGGATAAAATACCCGATAAGAGCCCCAGTGACATAACCGACTATAATATCTGAACGAAAATGACTGCCCGAATCTAACCTGAGCAATCCGGTTAAAGCGGGATATATGGCCGCTGAAGTCCAGATAATCAATTTTGTCCTGGAGCTAGAGAGGTAGTCGGCAAAGACTTTGGCAACAAAAAAAGACAGGGCTGCCGTTGTGGATGTGTGGCCCGAGTAAAACGAGAGCTTGGCAGAAACACCAGTCTTTTCGGTAAGTGGTGTTTTGTTATCATAACAGTAAGGGCGAACTCTTTGTGTGAGGGATTTCACACAAAAATTCAATCCCGACTGGAGGAGTAATACCTCTGCTGTCATAACTGCCAATGTGTTTATATCCTTTTTTGTCTCTTCGTGAGAGAGAAAGGCGAACGGAAAGAGCATTGAGCTGAGGAGCAGGAGGTCCCCTGCTGTGACCTCTTTTTTTGTTGTGATGGTCCCCCGGTCGAAAACAGGCACATCCATAGGATCGAGTGCGGCAATCTCTTCCTCGGTGAGAGGAACTATGTTGGATCTCATGATCAGGCCTGCGGTCAGCGTGGCGCACCCAACGCCAAAGAAAGCCAATTCTCTGGCCAGATCGAGGGAGTAAGGAGACATTGCTGTAGCGGATAAGTCTTCATAAAGAATGATTTTGTGATTGGAATATTCCTTGTCCAACCTGAAGTCTTTTGTGGAGAGAGCCTGGCCAAATCCGCTCGTACAGATTAAAAGCATCGCGAAAATGGAGAGTGCCTTCGTCTTTGAATTATCCAAAATTTTCATTTATTTGCTAAATAATAACACAAAGAGCAATCCATTCGGATAAAATGTGTGGGATTCCTCCACTTCACCGATATTAGCATACAGGTCCTTATAGAATGATTTTGGTCCCTGAATTTAATAAATTCCAATTGGTCGGCATCACACCTCGTCCTTGGCTTTTATCCTCATGAATATGCCTGTGACTTTCTCGTTGAGGTTGTTAAAGTTTGCGTTGAGTAGACGGAGTTCTTTAGCGATCTCAAGAAGAAGTTCGTCGCCTTTTTTGTTCTTAAGGTCTTCAAAGCCATTGATCATTTTGACCCCCTGTTTATTCGTTTTTTTGCTCGGATTCGCCTTTGACATATTGACCATACCAGGCTAGATAGCGTTCGTAACGGTCCTTCTGGAAGCTTGGCCGGCGGATGCCGTGCGATTCTCCAGGATAGACCACAAGCTGGGTCG
>JASFPP010000066.1:0-18218 GCA_050115915.1 Candidatus Aminicenantota bacterium | reverse complement strand
TAACAGGTACAAAATAAAGAAAATTCTCGAAAGAGTTTAGTCGAAATACAGCAGCATCGAACGCGAAACAAATAGTGAGCAAAACAAAGCGTATTTTCCAAAAAATAGAATGCCGCAACAATTCCTATATCGTATTACGAGATGAGAACTTTTTTTGTTACGGGGGAAAAATGTCGATTCTAATTTACTCTAGAAAACGTATAGATTCTGCGAGATCAAAAATTGTCGTGAGCATCAATTTTGTTTAAAATAACAAACCGATGACAAAGATCATTTTCTGGGATTGGACCGGGACTTTGGCCGATGAGGCAAGGCTGGATAAAGCCGTCTGCCGAAGCTTGGAGAAGGACATTGCCGCGAAGCGGAATATCGCTCGCGAAGAGGCTGCAAGATTGTTCAACAATCACCTGAGGGCGATCGAAAATTCCTGGAAGTGGCACGATTATGTTCAGCACAGCATTCGTTTTGGAATCGACTGGAGACACAGTCAAGAGATCAACCTGGATAAATTGGTTCTTGTTCCTCATGCGAGAGAGATTCTCGAGTATGCAAGAGCTGAGGGATACCGCAACATTCTGGTCACGAATGCCGTGAGGGACGTGGTCCTTTTGAGGACCAAACATGTCGGGATTATCGACATGTTCGAGGCAATCATCGCCAGCAGCGATGTGAAATCCCTCAAAGAAGAAGGCAAACATTTTACACAAGGTTTGAAGGAGTTCTATGGGGATCCCCACAGATCCTGGTCGGTGGGTGACAATCCCATCCAGGATATCCAGCCGGCAAAAAGGCTGGGATTGAAGACGATCTTTTGCGATTTTGGGGAGAGGCTGGTCCATTATCACTCCGAGCACATCTCGAACAATCATAGAGAAGTGAGCGGTGCAGACTACACGATCAAAAACCTCCAGGAAATAGAGAAAATAATATAAAGAAATAATTCGATGGATGAAGCTAACGGATCGAAGGGCAAGAGGACAAAACCGCGTTGCCCCTATTTTGGAAAGTGCGGGGGGTGTGCCTTCCAGGATGTCGACTACAAAGTCCAGTTGGAGAACAAGAGGGATAAGCTATCTCAAGCGTTGAGATTTGAGGAAATTCCGGTATACGCTGGGAATGATTTTTATTACAGACAGAGGATGGATATGGTCTTTCATCCAGGAGGGCTGGGATTCAGGGAGAAGGGCTCATGGCGAAGGATCGTGGATGTGGAAAAGTGTGTCATCTCCAATGAAGATTTAAACACATTGATAAAAGAAGTCAGAGAATTTTTCCATGGGATCGATGCCTTTGATTCGAAGACTCACGCAGGTACTTTCCGTTATGCAATGATGAGGACTCCCCCAGAGGATTCGGCGGTATCCATCGTGCTGAATAAAGATTCAGATAAGTTGTCTGAAGCTCGACTGAGAGTTAAGGAGTATGCAGAGAAAACAATCGCCCGGAATGTGCTTTTGACGTATGTCACACACGATAGCGGAGCGAGCATTTCGGACGAGTATGAGGTCGTTAAGGGATCGGATATGCTGCATGAGACCTATTTGGGGTATCATTTTAGTTACCATGTCCAGGGATTTTTCCAGAACAATCATGACATGGCCGAGAAGCTCCATAAGTACTGTCAGGATCTTTTAAAGTCGTATGCAACAGAGGATTCTCACCTTCTGGATCTTTACGGAGGTGTGGGGACATTCGGGATAATCAATGCCGGTCTGTTTAGAGACGTGACGATCCTGGAGAATTACGAGCCGGCCATACAGGCCTGTGAAGGGAACATCAAGGAGAACGGGCTAACGAATGTAAAGGCGATCCTGATGGATGCCAAACATCTGAAGATCCTTGAATTGCCGGAACCGTTGTTTGCCATTCTAGATCCGCCGAGGAGTGGCATGAATCCGAGAACGCTGAAGCGGCTGAACGAGATCAAGCCTGAGCTGATCGTATTCATCTCCTGTAATGTTAAGCTGCTGCGAAGAGAATTGCCCTACTTGAGCAATTACAGGATAAAGAGCGCGGCGCTTTTCGACCTCTTCCCGCAAACACCCCACCAGGAAGCCGTCATCGAACTCGTCCCCACCGATAAATAAATAGGGGTCAGGCACCTCTCTCCAGGGGTGGAGAAAAAGTGGACCTGGCACCTATTTTATTCAAGGAGGTCGAGCGCTGTAAGAGCGAGCTTATAGAGATGCGGATGGGAACGGTGGCCGTTCGTCAGGATTGCAAAGCCGGTCTTCTTATCAAGGTTCCCCACAAGGAAAGCCGTATAGCCACTGACACTCCCGCTATGTGCGAACAACTTATCTCCGTTTCTCTCGCTGATCCACCAAGTTAGCCCATACCCAGTTGTTTCGTTAAGCCATCCCCGGGCGATCGGGCCGGCAAATTGATCATACTGCCGTGTCATCACTTCCTGGAAGGTCTCTTCACTGATAAGCCGATGCCCTTTGAACACTCCCCTATTCAGGTTTGCGATGAGCCAGTTGGCTTGATCGAGTACTGTTCCATATACAACACCTGCTGGCCAAACATCGGCCTTTGTACGGGTCGTTGGCACGTGATGACGCGTCTTTCTATCAACGATATAGGGAATGGACAACCTCTCTTCCATATCTGGACGAGGCATAAATGCCGTATCATTCATCTCCAGTGGATTAAAAATATGTTCCTGAATATACTTGTCGTAAGATTCCCCTGAAAACTTTGCGATCAAATAAGCAATTAAAGTATACGCCATGTTCGAATAGACAACTTTAGTCACCGGTGGATGCTGAAGCTTGAGCGAGGACGATAAATAATCCTTAAGCGAGGCAGGAACCGTAGTCCCCCATACAAGATGCGCTCCATAGGCTTCTGGAAGTCCGGATGTATGTGTTAAAAGATGACGAAAAGTGACTGGATTTCCCGGATCTTCTTCCGGGATCTCAAATTCCTCAAGATAATCATTTACCCTGTCATCCAACTTAAATTTCCCTTGTTCCATCTGCTGAAGAAATGCAAACATCGACATTGTTTTAAATGTGGAGCCAATGAGATAGACCGTGCTGGGGACTGCAGGCGTTTGTGCCCACAAATTGGAATATCCCGCAGAACCTGTCCAGACGACTTCATATCCAGAGACAAGCGCAACTGTAACGGATGGAATTTTTCCCTGAAGTATTGTTTTCCTAATCTCAAGATTCATCTTTTCAGTCAGACTATCGAAATCCTTGTATTGGGAATAAAGATCCAAGCGAGCTATAAAAACTAGAATAAGAAATGCCGACAGAGACAATTTTCCATATCGCAAATATTTCATATGATTTTTCCTTTCAACTCAGAGAATAAACAACTTCCTAGTCTATGCAATCGTCCATAAGATTTCAACTTTTCCCATATATCAAGGTGCATTAAAAAATCGGTGCCAGGTCCACTTTTTCTCCACCCCTGGAAAGAGGTGCCTGACCCCTATTTTTGTGGTGGATTGATTTTTTGAGGGTTTTCTGGCAAAATCTTTGCAAGCTCCGTGGACACTAAAAAAAGATCCCTTTTACAGATCATAGACAACTTCTCCCAGAAAAAGATCATCGTCTGGGGAGATTTTATCCTCGATGAGTATCTCTATGGGACAACCCGCCGCATTTCCAGAGAAGCCCCTGTGCTTATCCTCTCCTACAGACGGAAAGACTTCTCTCTGGGAGGCGCGGGGAATGCTCTCCTCAACCTGAGGGCACTGGGTGCAAAACCGCTTGCTGTCGGAGTCCTCGGCCAAGACGACGCCGGAAGCCGAATCTCCCAGATCTTCAAGCAGAACGGCATATCCACACGTCATCTCATCCGGCACGAAGCCCACTCCACCCCTGTCAAGACACGCATCCTGGCCGGCGAAGAAACGACACGCAAACAACAGATCCTGCGTATCGATCAAGAAGCTAAGGTCCCCGATACCCCGTCACTCAAAGATAGGATACTTAAAAACCTCCTCGAACTCAGAACAGAAACCGATGCTGTCATCATTTCCGATTATGACTATTACACCGTAAAAACAGATATCTTTCGCCGTATACTCCCCCGCTTCCAAAAGTCGAACATCCCCATTGCGCTGGATTCCCGTTTCCGCCTCTTCGATTTTAAAGGTGTAACGGTCGTAACACCCAACGAACCCGAAGTGGAAGAAGCCCTCCAGGTGAGGATCGACGATGACGATCAAGTGGTCAGAAAAGCCGGAAAAATCCTTCTTCAAAAAACAGAAGCCGAAACCATCCTCCTCACACGCGGTTCCCAGGGAATGGTCCTCTTCGCAAAGAAAAAAGCCCCGTTCCCCATTCCGATCTTTGGCACCACCGACATCGTCGACGTCACAGGCGCAGGAGATACGGTCATCAGCGTATTCACTCTCGCTCTCGCCTCCGGCGCCTCATACAAAGATGCCGCCGAACTCGCAAACTATGCCGGCGGTCTCGTCGTTATGAAAAAAGGCACATCCACCCTCACTCCAGAGGAACTCAAACAAGCGATCGAATCCGAACATTGAAAAAATTACACTCCCTCGTGCATCTCAAAAAGATCACAGATAGAGAAAAAAAGAAAGGGAAACGTATCGTCCTTGCCAACGGCTGTTTCGACCTCATCCATGTGGGACACATCCGTTACCTCAAAGAGGCAAAGGCCAAGGGGGATGTTCTCATCGTTGCCCTCAACAGCGATTCCTCTGTCCATAATCTCAAAGGAAAAGGACGACCCATCCTGGACGAAGCGGAACGAGTGGAGATCATCTCTTCATTTTATTTTGTGGATTTCGTCATCGTTTTCGATGAGCTCAACGTGGAAAACATCCTTCGCACGCTCCAACCCCATGTTCACGCCAAAGGCTCGGACTACAGCAAAGAAACAGTGCCGGAGAGAGAGACGGTCCTCAGCTATGGAGGAGAGATCGCCATCACTGGCGGACCTAAAGTCAAAAACACAAGCGATATCTCCCGGAAGATCGGGCTCAAACCGGAAGGGGACAAACCAAAAGGGGACGGTTCTGTATAATTCATCCCATGGATAACTATCTGATCATCCGGCTCAGCTCTCTCGGGGATATTATCCATACACTGCCTGCGTTTTCGGCCCTCAGAGAGAACAACCCAGAAGCAAAGATCGCTTGGATTGTCGAAGAAAACGGAAAAGAGATCCTTGAACTGGTTCCGGGAATAGACAACATCATTGTTGCCAATACCAGAAGATGGAAGGTCACTTCTTCGAAATCATGGGCGGAGTTCAAACACCTCCGAAAGATCATTCGCAACCGCAACCAAACCACCCTCGATTTTCAAGGCCTCGCAAAATCTGGAGTTATCTCCTCTCTTTCTCGGGCGAAGAGGAGGCTCGGCTTCCATCGTAAAAACCTTAAAGAGCCAATCGCATCCCTGTTCTACACAGATCAGCTCGAAGAGATCCCCGAGACAATCCATGTGATCAAAAAAAATCTCAAGCTCCTTTCTCTCGTCGGGATCGAAGCCAACGAATTCCACTTTCCGATTGCGATTCCTGATATTCATCGTCAAAGGATCCACAAAATCCTGTTCGATCTCGGCTATTCAGATTCTCAAAAACTCATCATCCTGAATGTTGGCGCCGCCTGGGTTACAAAAAGATGGGATCCGAAAAAGTGGGTGACACTCATAAATCACCTCAAAACGGACAGAAAGGACCTGTTCTTCCTCCTCTTATGGGGAAATGAGGACGAAAAAGAGAGAGCAAATCTTGTTCATGAAGAGACATCTGTAGGCGTGGCTCCATTTTTGATCCTCACAGAGGTCATTGCCCTTATAAAGAGAGCTGATCTGGTTGTCAGCGGAGACACTTTCGCCCTTCAAGCAGCCTGTGCACTCTCCACCCCTGTCGTGGCCCTCTTCGGGCCGACAACACCTAGCCGGAACGGCCCCTTCAGCCCGAAGGACAGAGTGGCCTTCCATGAGATGGAGTGCAGCCACTGTTACAAAAGGAAATGCGAAACAGCGGAGTGCATGGGCAAAATTACCGCAGAGGAAATCCGAGGCTTGATCGGCGAGGTCTTGGAGGAGAGCGCACCGCGATAACCGATAGAATATCAATAGCCAAGCACATAATAGTGGAAAAGCGATGAGCGAACGCAAATTATCGGAAATCATCTACAAATGGCGTGTGCGTATCGGCCTGATCAGCACTATCCTCTCCTTCATTTTGGCCAAGCCCACATTTTATACCCTTGTTGCAGGAGCCTTGATCGCCATGCTCGGACTGGCCATTCGAATTTGGGCCTGTGGAAACTTGAGGAAGGAGAAGGCCCTCACAACATCAGGACCCTACAGATACACGAGAAATCCTCTCTACTTCGGAAGTATGATCCTGGGTGTAAGCACTGTCGTGGCCTGTCGATCATGGATTGTTCTGGGGATATTCCTTGTAAATTTTCTGATTATCTATCCTGTTGTTATCCATACGGAAAAAGAGAGGATGTCCGCACTCTTCCCTGAAAAATACAGAGAATACAGCGAACACGTGCCCCTTTTCTTCCCTGCTATCAGGCCAAAGCTCCCTCGAGATCCAGAGTCTCATTTCAGTTGGGAACTCTACAAGCAGAATAAAGAAAACAGGGCTGTTATGGGTTCTGTCATCTTTTATATCTTCCTTATACTTAAAATGATATTCATCTAATATTGAATGATTCAGGATAGAAAATGCCGACAGAAGAGCGAATAAAAAAAGCCAAACAGGTTCTCTCCTTCCGCCAGCCAGACCTTCGCATCGCCCTAGAGGAAGTCACAAACACTCACAATGCCAGCGCCGTCGTGCGCACATGTGACGCGGCAGGGATTATGTATGTCGAGATCATTTCTGCCACGATGGAGCCATTTCCGGTTAACCGGGCCATATCCACCCGCGCCGAAAAATGGCTGAAGCTCAACTACTATTCATCCACATCCGCCTGTCTTGAACATCTCAAAAAAGAGGGTTTCACCATAGCCGCCACTCACCTCAAAGAAGAAGCAATCCCCTATACATCCCTGGATTATACAGCCCCCACAGTGATCGTATTCGGGAATGAATCAGAGGGGATCTCAGAGGAAGCCCTCGAACTCTCCGACCATGTCATAAAAATACCTATGGTCGGAATGGTCCAGAGCCTCAACCTATCCGTATCCGTGGGGATCATCCTCTATGAAGCCATGAAACAGCGGAAGGAGAAAGGCTATTACGCCGATTCCAGGCTATCCACCGACGAATTCCAATCCTTCCTCAAGCAGTGGCTCAAACTTCCCAATCAAGAGTAAACAAAAAAAAGGGGAAGCAAAAAAATGCCTCCCCCGTTGAGAATGGGACACAAGAGCAGGATTACACTCTTATGCACCGATACCGTTCGAATGCAGATCTGTATAACTCTTTAGCCCTGTCTAAACTTCTTTGATACGTTTCAGAGATCTTTTTACTGCTATCTTTCATTGCCTTATTAAAAGTCTTGCCTCTCTCTTTCATCGCTTCTGTGAGTTCGTCACTCTTTTTCTCCATTTCTTTGCTGATCTTCCTGTAGTTTTTCAGAGCCTCATCGTAATATCTTTCAGCATTCTTTCTATACTTCCTCTGAGAATCCTCATACAGACCGTGCAGCTTATCTCCATAACCTCGGAAAACATCCGTGTACTTATCCCAATTTTTCGAAAAAAAGTCGAACTCTCTCTCTTCTTCCTCGATTGTGACGTCCACTGTTTTCCTCTTTTTATCCCTCAAGTATTCGATGCGGATCTTTTCTCCTTCATCTTTGTCCTGGATCAACTTCTGCAATTCTGCCACCCGTTCCACACGCTCTCCATCGGCCTTAACGATCACATCGCCAACCTGAAGTCCAGCTTCCTCTGCAGGGCTATCCTCATAGACTTTTCCGACACAAAGGCCTTCCCCCTCCTCAACACCAAAATGTTTCGATAACTCGGGCGTCAATTCCTGCAAGTAAACGCCGATGTATTTCTGTTTACCTCCTACCCAGCGAAAAAGTTTGGAGTCCTCAAAATCAGGCATCGGAACAGGCTGCACACGCTCTGGCGCGAAAAGCCGAGGGAACTTGAACTGGAACTCACGCATGATATCCCTTTCCGAATACTCCCCCAGTTTCACCTTCACATTCATCACCTTTCCGTCACGTTCGATCTTGACATCACAATCATCGCCGGGCTTATGCATCCTGATCTCATCCGCCAGCATCTCTGTGCTCGTGACTTCGGTCCCTTCGAATTCGAGCACGATATCACCTTTTTCAAGCTCTGCCAGCTCGGCCGGAGACTCCCGTTCAACATCCACGATCTCCACCTTACCGTCCTTATTTTCCGCTATGGAAACACCCAGCCATCCACGCTTCATCTTTCCTGTTTCTTTGATCTCTTTACAGATCCGTTCAATCATATCCACGGGTACGGCCATAGCCATTCCCGAAGATGGGGCCTCTGCCCTATCGACAAAAACACCTTCTGCACCTCTCCGGACAATGCTCCATTGCGTGGTGCTGTCGATGTAGGCCCCTCGGATCAGCCCTACCATACGGCCTCTACGATCCACAACTGGGCTCCCGCTCGCGCCCCTGACAACCCACACGTTCAACCGGAGTTTATCCCTGGCCACAGAACTTACGATTCCCTGAGTCACGGCCGGTGTTTCATCCGGAGATATGCTGACCACTCCGATCCATGCACCTGGAGAGATATCCTCGACCTCTCCCTTTTCGATCGGCGTCAGCTTCTTTGCATCCGCCTGGATCAACGCCAGATGGGTCACAGAATCCATGCCTAAAAACTCTGCATCGAGCCTCTCCCCATCCGAGGTGATCACATAAAGTTTCTCATCATGCGGCGATATCAGAGCAGTGGTGACGATATGACCTTCCTTATCGATCACAACACCCGTTGCCACTTTCCTCATGCCATTCCTTGCTTCGACCCTAACCACCGATGGATAAACCCTTTTGGTGATTTTATCGATCTCCACATCCTCAGCCCAAGCGCAACTCGGCGAAGCACCCAAGCTGAGGTTTAAGGCCGATAAAAAAACAAAAAGGCTCAAGATTGTTGTTGCTTTTTTTATCATCTTCAAAAAACCTCCTAGTAGATAATCTTTGTATCGGTGCTTTCAGAGACGTGCTCCAATATATAAATGGTGGGCGGTTGATCCCGGACTGTCCGCATCTCACCGGTGTAATCGACGGCCTCCACGATAGGGATGTAATCTGTGACGCGACGCCGATCCTGACGTTCTATTGCTGAAGGCGCAGATTTCTCTGCACTCACCATCTCGCCCGGCCTTCTCTCCGGAAGCACAAAGAGTCCGATAACGACAAGAAGGATGGCCGCCGCGCTGAATGCTCCAGCAAAGGAGAGACGCCATCGCATCTTCCTCGCCAGTGATCGTTTCCTCAACGAAAGCTCCGCCATAACTTTTTGCTCAAAATGAGGAGGAGCCTCGACTTTTTCTATTTTTTTCAGGAGATTATTTAATTCCATGTTCGAACTCCTTGTTTTTTGCTAAAAAATCCATGTTGTGTTCATCCTTTTCCAGTATCTGCTTCAAATGATCTCGCCCACGGCTGATCCTGGCTTTGATCGTCCCCACAGGTCTCTTCATGATCTGCGCGATCTCATCCTGAGAAAATCCTTCGATATCCTTGAGGATGATGGGCAGCCTGTACCGCGGATGCAGAGAATAGAGCGCCTTTTTGAGGTTCTCGATGAGATAGGTGTCTTGGCTCTTTTCCTTTGCGGCAATCTGTTCGCCGAGACGGCTTTCCGTATCATCGATGGAAACTGTGGCCATTTTCCGTTCCTTCTTGAGCTCTGTTTTCGCTAAATTGGAAGCGATCGTGTAGATCCAGGAAGAGAGCGGCGCTACGGGCTTGTACTTGTTCGCCTTGAAATAAACACGCATGAACGTTTCCTGTGCCAGGTCAACGGCCTTCTGATAATCACCCGTGAGCTGTGTTAAAAAATTGACTATTCTGTGTTTGTATATCGCTACGATTTTCTCGAACGCCACTTCGTCACCTTTTTGAACAAGGTGCATCAACTCCTGTTCCTCCATTCTCAACTTTCTAGAACCTTTCTCTTCCGGATTTCGTTGCATTCTAAATCCAATTATTTGGAATTTTCGCTAAAAATATCCCTCCCATCCATACGCAATCATTTATCCCGTTGATTCGAGAGTTATTTTTTACTCATCCTCCCATACACGATCTTTATGAATTTATCTCGAAGCCGTGTCTGAACACTCGTCATGGGAACCACATGACCTTCGATGATAACCTTATGTACTCGGGAGCTTAGCTGAATCGGACTATCCTCCCATACCACGATATTTGCCAATTTCCCCACCTCTAAAGAACCCACAAGGTTATCCACTCCAAGAATTCTGGAGGGATAGATCGTCAATGCTTTGAGGGCTTCCTGCTCAGAAAGCCCATGTGCGACGGATATGCTTGCAGGAACCGGAAGACTCCGCACATGATGGCTGTTGACTCCAAACCCCAGAATATCGAAGCAAAAAAGGACGCCTTTCTTCGAAAGGACAGCTGCCGTATGATAGTTGAGGTCATAAGGCTGCCACTTCTCGGGTATCGTCGTTGTCCCCGCCCAGATCACTGGAATTTTAAGCGCCGCAAGCTCATCGGCAAACTTCATGATACCGGCCCGCGCATACAGAATTCCTTTGAGTCGATACTCCTTTATTATTTGGAGCGCATTCCGGATAGTCACCTCATTGGAGGTTAGGAACACAACGGGCATCTTTCCCTTCACGACCGGGATTAAAGCTTCCAGAGCCAAGTCTCTTCGAAACCGCTCTGATACTCTCCCCCACTCGATTTTTTCCTTATATTTCTCCCTGTTTTTTTGTCTTTCGTCGTATTCTATCGCCTGATTCAACTTATCCCTGACAAGAGCCGCTATCCCAGGAAGTGTTGCTGGATAATTACCCGGCCTTGCGGATCCGAATCCGGCCTGCCCCTTGGCTCCCATGTTGAAAATCTGGGCCAGATCCCTTTTGATGACCATATCGTCGGCGATGTCTCCATACAGGTTCATGACAACAGCCTTGCCATTGATGACATTCATGCTCCCGCTGGTGGTCATCACAGTGGTCACTCCATCGATCCTGGTCACTTCTATCGTGCTGTCCTCAGGATTGATCGCATCGAAGGGATCGATCTGGGGGGTCACAACACCCAGTTCGTTCACATCATTTCCTGAACCGGGATAGCCTGTAACTCCGATCGCCGTCATGGCCGCCACAAGTCCTGGATACACGCATCTTCCCTCGACATCGATAACAGCCGTTCCAGGGGGGGCCTCGATATCTATCCCGATCTTGGCTATCTTTCCATTCTGGACGAGCAAACTTCCGTTCAGGATCACCTCACCCACAATCGGAATGATCTTCCCGTTTTTGATGAGGATCGATTCCTGCGATAGAGCCGCATTAGATAGGCCAAACAACAGGATGAATATTAATACCGGATAGATTCTCTTATTCATGGGTCCCTCCTCCCGCTTGAACGCTGTGTCTGGCATAGTCGAAATAGACCTTGCCTTCTATGATCGTCATCAGACATTTTGTCGTGGAGTCCAGAGGGTGTTTATCGAACACCGCAATATCTCCATCTTTTCCAACCTCAATACTCCCGATCCGGTCTTCCAGCTCGAGAGATCTGGCGGGATTGAGTGTGATCATTTTGAGGACTTCTTCTTCAGGAATGTCATTGTACTTAAGGACCTTGGCTGCATTCCGGAAGAGATGACGTCCCTCATCTGCACTATCGGAATTGATTACGATATTCACTCCTGCGTCATACATAATCTTGAAACCATAAGGGCAACCGTCGTAGGCCTCTTCCTTAAATCCCCACCAGTCGACCCATCCACCAAAAGTAACCCCTGCATCGGCCATAACATCGGCGACTTTGTAACCATCCACACAATGGCTCAACTGCAAAAGATCGAGGCCGAACTCTTTACAAAAATTGATCATCCAGACTATCTCATCTGCCCTGTATGTATGGCAATCGATAGAGAGTTTTTTCTCCAGAGCCAACTTGAGTGTTTCCATCTTCAAATCCTTTTTGGGAATCCAGATGTCCTTTTCTCCGGCTTTTTTCTTTGTCTCATATTCATCCCACCGGGCCTTGTATTCTTGGGCCTGGATAAAGGCCTGCCGCATGATAAAAGCACTTCCCATACGTGTCATCGGCATTTTTCCTTTTTGCTGTCCGTAAAACCGCTTGGGATTCTCACCCAACGCCATCTTCAGTTGATGCCGGGCTCCTTTAATGATCATCTCCTCTGGCAATGCATTGTATTTGAGCTTTATGGTGACATTGACGCCTCCGATGACATTGGCACTCCCGTGCATGGTCTTAACTGTCGTGACACCACCTGCCAGCGTCGTTAAAATCTTGTAATCTTCAGGGTACAAGGCCTCTTTCATCCAAACTTGCGGTGTGACGGGATCGGTGGCCTCATTGATATCGCCAGAACTTAAGGCGATGTGCGTGTGACTGTCTATGATCCCCGGTATAACGAATCGGCCAGTACAATCGATCACGAGGACTCCGGGTGGAATCGTTATATCCTCCCCGAATGCAGCAATTTTGCCGTTTTGGATGAGAACAGTCCCATCCGGAATGACTCCTTGAGTGATCGTTAGGACAGTTCCTCCTTTGAGCGCTAAGTCCTGAGACATAAGGCTCATAGTAAGAGAGACTGCAACAACCGTTAACACAGCGAACCGTTTTTTCACGCTCCTCTCCTTTCTAGATTGACTTATCTTTACATATTAATGCGCAAAAAATGCGATTACAAGAATAATCGATGATCGGGAGACGACAAGATCAATAAAAAGTGGCCTCAGCGTTTGGGGGGTTCGATGGGCCTGGTTACAAAAAGGCTGATATCCCGGCTGATCAAAAGAGCGCGCAGTTCAGGAAATTTTTCCTTGATGAGCTCATTGATCCTTTTGATATACTGTTCCAACCTGTCTCTCAACCGATTTGTTGTGGTTCGCTGGGCTTGTGTGGGTTGTGAGGTCGTTGCCTGCAGCGCTCCAGCCAGGTCCATGATCTTAAATTCCAGACTGGGACGATCCTCTTTGAAAGCGGCCCGGATCTCCTGGAGCTCTCTGGCAATCTCCTGCATCTTGCTCATGACTTTATCGGGAATATCTTCCCTTCCCTTAAGAGCCTTATCGATGCGCTTGATCTCCTTATCCATGGCGTCGATCGCTCTCCATCCCTCGATGAAGGCCCGCTGCATATCGCTCACTGTCAAGCTGAGCTCCAGCCGCCGCTGTAGCGCATAAGGATTGGCTTTGGCCCTAGGATCGGTCTCGACCGTTAGACGTTGCTCGATCACCTGGTCCCTTGCCACTAATCTGACATTGTATTCGCCGGGAAGGACAAAAGCTCCTTTTTTCGGCTCAAAATAGCCCGGTCTCGTCCCTTCCGGATCAAAAGAAAGCGGATAGCGGAGATCCCAGCTGATCCTGTTAAAACCCATCCGGTCCGGCGCATCGATCTCGAGTATAAGCATCTCTTCCGCATCGGTAATGAGAATTTTCACGGTGGGGGATTTTTCATTCTGACCCGCGCCCCGTGCGCTTTGGGTAGCCTGTGTGCCTTCGCGGACAGGAGGATCGTTCTTTAAATAGTATGTAAAGACGGCCCCATACTCAGGATTGGGCGCTGCAAATTGAGATACTCCCGGATCGGGCAGCTCTCTGAGTTCAAAATATTGGGTCGCCTTCCTTGGAACAAACAGGTAGGCCTCCCGATTCAAGATCGAATCATCGAGCGCCTCCAGAAAAGCGATATCATCCAGTATTATGATGCCCCTTCCGTGAGTCCCCAGGATCAAGTCATTTTCCTCTCCGTTGACGACAATGTCATCCACTGGCACCCGGGGCAGACCTCCTCCAACCCGTGTCCATTGCAGGCCTCCATTGATGGATATGTACAGGCCAAACTCTGTGCCAGCAAAAAGCAATCGAGGATTCCAGGGATGTTCCCGAATCACATTGACAACATTTCCATCCAGGATGCCGCTGGTTATGGCTGTCCAGGTCGTGCCAAAGTCGGACGTCTTATATATATAAGGAGAGAAGTCATTATCACGATGTCCATCAAACGTCACATAGGCCGTCCCGGGCCGATGAATGGAGGCCAGAACACAACTGACCCAGCGGGACGCCGTCATCTGAAAACGTCCGGTGAGATCAACCCACCGGGTCCCGTTGTCTCTGGTCATCTTCACATTGCCATCATCGGTGCCCGCATAGATCAATCCTGTCTGGAGAGGCGACTCGGAAAGCGCGGTCAATGTCCCATAATGAGCTACGCCATCATCCCTGGAGAGGGTGTTTTCGTTCCTCATCATTCCCATGATGGGGATCGATTTCCAATCCTGATCTTTGGTGAGGTCCGGGCTTATGACCTGCCAGCTGTGCCCACGATTGGTTGTTTTAAAGACCTTATTCCCCCCATAATAGATGATGTCTGTATTATGGGGAGACATGACGAGCGGGCATTTCCATCCGAACCTGTAAGTCTCATTCGGATTTTCAGGAACAGGTTTAATGTGTTTCTCTTCGCGGGTGTTCAGGTTGTAGTAGATCAGCCGTCCACCCTGGTTTTCTGTGTAGAGCTCACCGGGATCCTCCGGATTCACCGCCACATGGAAGGCATCTCCATAGGCCACATTGAGAACATCCCCGTTCGTGATCCCGATCCGGCTCAAGGTTCGGCTCGGAAAACCATAGACACCGTGGTCTTGGGCTCCCCCATAGATCCAGTAGGGCTCCCCTTCTCTGTGATCGATCCCTATGGCATAAAACTGCGCGATGGGGAGGTTGTCGATAAAACGCCAGGATTTACTCCCGTTGTAAGACATATAAAATCCCCCATCCCCTCCCAAAAGGAGATGATCTGTGTTTTGGGGATCGATCCAGAGGGCGTGGTGGTCCACATGGATTCGATCTCCTGTTTTTTCTTTGGAGAAAGTCCGGCCTCCATCGATAGAGACATGTAAATATGTGCCCAGTACCCAGATCTTATTAGGATTGGCAGGATCAACTCTTATCTGGCTGTAATACATAGGCCGGGGATTGAGCTTATTCATCCTCGTCCAGCTTTTCCCCCTGTCATTGGAACGGAAAATTCCGCCCTCTTTGTTTTCGATAATGGCATAGACGATGCGGGGATGACTTTTCGAGATATCAATCCCGATCCGTCCTGTTGGTCCTGGGGGCAATCCATTTGTGATCTTTGCCCAAGTGTCTCCTCCATCCAAAGATCGGTACAGGCCGCTGTTAGGTCCCCCTCCGACAAAGCCCCATGCCCGGCGTCTCCTCTGGTACATGGCGGCATAGATCACCCGGCCGTTGTCTTCCATGGTCACATCCACAGCTCCGGTGTGCTCATCGAGATAGAGGACTTTTTCCCATGTCTGTCCACCGTCATTCGTACGAAAAAGTCCGCGCTCGACGTTTGGCCCCCAAAGCTTTCCCAGAGCAGCTACAAAAACAACATCCGGATCACGAGGGTTTATTACTACGCGGCCGATGTGATGAGTCTCCTTCAACCCCATATGGACCCAAGTCTCTCCGCCATCGATGGATTTGTACACACCATCTCCCCAAGAAGAGCTCTGACGGTTATTGGGTTCGCCGGTGCCGGCCCAAACGATATCAGGATCGGATGGGGCGAGGGCAATATCACCGATAGAAAGAGAGGTGCTTTCTTCATCGAATACAGGCTTCCAAGTCGCGCCATTATCCTCGCTTTTAAATATCCCCCCTGAGGCTGATGCGATAAAAATGATATGCGGTTTCCCGACCACAGCTTCCACATCATCGATCCGGCCACCAAAAGCAGCCGGGCCAACCTGACGCCACTTGAGATGTCGGAAAAGATCCGTGTGGAATTTGGGGCGTGTCTGGGGAAAGCTCAACGAGCCCACGAATAGCAGGCTTATGGCCAGCCAAACACCTGAAGAATGTCCCCTCAGCCGAAACATCCGCAATCTCCTTTTTTTAAGCTTAACACTGCGGCAACCTTGGCTCGTCGAAAAATCAGGTCCCACAATGAATAATTTTTCCTCATAAGAAAGTATCATTTGTCAAACAGCAAATGTCAACTCTTTTACCAAATCATCTCCCTTGTAGGGCCTGCTCACCGGGATGACCATTGATTACGAGTGCAAGGTCAGTTCCCCATATTAACCGGGGCAGAGACTGTTTCCCAAACAGTCCGGGAACATCTGCCCGATCACTCCTCGTTTGCAAGTTCGATAAGCGCTTTTTCCGAATCGACAAGGTCCCCTTCAGAGACGTGGATCTTTTTGACGGTTCCATCGATGGCAGATTTTATCTCGTTTTCCATCTTCATGGCTTCCACGATGGCAAGTGTCTGGTTCTTCCGGACTTCTTCATTCTCTCTGACGTTGATTTTAATGACTTTACCGGGCATCGGCGCTTTAACGACAAGCTTATCCTCCTGGGAACCCTCGACACCTGCAAGCGCACTCCCGCTATCATCCGAAGGTTCCTGCACCGTAAGATTGTATCCTTGAAAATTCACATACATTTTGTCGCCGTCATTCACCACATATACACGGAATGACTTCTCTCCAATCAAGATGGAGATAATTCCCGGGGAGATGGGCCGGATGTCGGCTTCATAGGCCGTTTCCTCATCTTTGACCAGATAACGCCCCTCTTTTTTTTCCAGAGAGATCTTCTTCATGACATCGTCGATCAAGAATTCATAATCCACTTCAGCTCCCTCCTCCCAGGCGCCATTTTCCGAGTGTTTTCCATGGCGAGGGCGCAATAGACTGCCCAGCTGTTACCTGAACTGCAGATATTCTGGATTGGCTGTCGAAGGCCGCAGCCAGGGCTGCTATCGTACGCGCTTCCTCCGCCTTCTCTTTTCCTCCCCAACGAGAAAAGTATCTATCAATAAAGCTCGTCGTCGTTTCCCCGGATTGAAACTGGGGATGTGCGATCACATCCTTGAGAAAGCCGATAGTTGTCTGAATGCCCAATATGACATAGTCATCAAGGGCACTGATCATCCGCCTCTGGGACATCTGCCGGTTTTCCGCCCAAACGATCAGCTTGGCCAATATCGGATCATAAAAGATGGGAACGTCACAGCCGCTGTAGATCCCGCAGTCGTGCCGCACTCCCGGGCCGCTTGGTTCTTTGAGGAAAAACACTTTTCCCGCAGAGGGAAGGAAGTTATTGAACGGGTCTTCCGCATAAATGCGGCATTCTATCGCATGGCCCTTCTGAACGAGCTCTTCCTGTTTCAATGTGAGTTGGTCCCCTGAGGCGATCTTGATCTGCTGGTGCACCAGGTCGATCCCAGTGATAAATTCTGTGACAGGGTGTTCGACCTGGAGTCGTGCATTGACTTCCAGAAAGTAGAAATTTTTGTTCTTGTCCAGGAGAAATTCGACAGTGCCGGCATTGTTGTACCCGGAGACCTGGATGACTTTTTTGGCTGTCTCTCCCATTTTTACCCGGAGCTCAGGGTTTAAGGCCTGGGATGGAGATTCCTCCACGATCTTCTGATGCCGCCTCTGGATGGAGCATTCCCTCTCGAAAAGATGAACGACATGACCGTCGTTGTCGGCCAGGACCTGGAACTCCACATGACGGGGCTCCTCTATGTATTTCTCCAGATAAACGGATTCGTCACCGAAAGCGGATTTGGCCTCCCGCTGGCCCGCTTCAAGGCCTGCCGTCAAATCTTTGGCGCTGTGGACGATCCGCATCCCCTTGCCTCCCCCTCCGGCAGAGGCTTTGATCATGAGGGGATAGCCTATTCTCTTTGCTTCAGCTGTGTATTCGGCTATGGAAGAAGGGATGTCCTTCATACCGGGAATTATGGGGATACCGGCTTTTTCCATAGTCTGCCGGGATCGGACCTTGTCGCCCACAAGAGTCATGGCTTTGGAATTGGGACCTATAAAAACGATGCTTTCGTCTTCACAACGTTTGACAAAATCGGCGTTCTCGGCAAGAAAACCGTATCCGGGATGGATGGCTTCAGCGCCGGTCTTTTTTGCGGCGTCAACGATCCGGTCGATATCGAGGTAGCTGTCTACAGCAGGTGCAGGACCTATACAAAGAGCTTCATCTGCAGATGCGACATGGAGGCCGTTTCTATCGGCCTCAGAAAATAC
>JASFPP010000065.1:0-18277 GCA_050115915.1 Candidatus Aminicenantota bacterium | reverse complement strand
GGTTCCACAATCTGATTCGGAGCAACAATCTTCTCCAACACAGTCTGTTTGAACATTCTGTAATCCCGCTTCAATAAACCATTTTTTGATATCTTCTCTCTTGAACCCCATCCACCGGTCATTGTGTTCTTCTCTTAGAAACTCATATTGGTGCACGTCCATATCTGTGAGGACGATTTTTCCCCCGGCCTTCAGCACTCTCACCATTTCTTTGATCGCGATTTGCGGTGATTCAACGTGATGGAGATACATATTGGAAAAAATGGCATCAACGATCTCATCCGGAATGGGCAGATTGTTAGAGTCGCCGATCCTGTAATCGATGGTATCGAATCGGCCGAACTTTTTTTTCATCTCTTCAAGCATTGCCTCTGATTGATCCACGGCTATAACTTTTAATCCCTTTTGTACAAGGGCTTCTGTTATAAATCCTGTACCGGCTCCAATGTCAGCGGCCAGCTGGCCCGCCTTAACGTTGGCTGCGGCCAGGGCCTTCTCTCTCACATTGTCGGAAAAGAAGCTTTGTCTCATCTGATCCCACTGTCCGGCAACCTTTTCAAAATATTTTTTACTGTTCATTTCTATTTATCCATGCATTTTTTAACAATAAGAGACCCAGCATCGATGGCATATACTTTTCGGCCATAAAAAGAAGCATTTCTGTTCCTTTTCCCTATAGTGTTTCAGTTCTATTTATACAGTGTGTTAAAACCGGACGATAGAGTCTCGACGTACTTTTTGTGATCTTAATTCCTCAGAACAACTCGAATTCTTTGTGATAGAGAATTCTGGAAATGTGTCCCGGATCTTCTCCCACATTTTATCGCCCGCTCCATTCATCACCATAAAGCCCGATCGAATGGCTTCTTTAATGTCCTCCTCGGCGATTCCCAATTTTCTCGCCTGTTCGAGGTGATAATCGAAGCAGGGAAAGCAATGAGCAGACACAGATGCCCCCAGAGAAATGAGTTCTCTCAATTTCATATCCATTTTTTTCTCCTTTTACTTTTAAGAATTGAATCAGATTCATCAATCCTGAGCTTTTCTTGAAGTTTTACTGCTAATTTCTTCGGGCAGGGATTGTTTTGCGTGTGCAAACTGTAAATATGCGCTTGGAGATTGGAGCTGTTTTTCCGTATTAGCGATGAATTCAATTGTGGAGAGATTGGCATTGCACCTCGCTGAATAATTCTTAATAGGTTCATAACCGGCATCTCTTGCAGTCGTGAGCAAGCATACTGAAGATGAAGCGATCAAATTAAATCCAAGGACCGATACACAAAAAGCCACGAGAAGAACCAATACTTTTTCATAAAATCTCATTTTTACCTCCTTTTGCGAGTTTCTGTTATAGTGTTCATTCAAGTAGCCACTATCATTTTTGACAAAAAAAATTATGGCAGCTTGCCTAAAATTTCCTGGTAAACAGCGTTAAATTTTTCAAACGATGTATTTTCTAATGTTTTAAACACCCGGCTGATAAAAATTTCGTGTTTGATATATTCTTCAGCGACATGGATTATCCCTGGATTTTCAGTCAATGCCACCCTTGCTTTGTCTGCAGGAACAGTACAGCCCACTAGGGCTTGCCTGGAATCGATGCTCAACGCAATATCCTGGCATGTGGAACACGGTTGACCCTGATGAGAATCCAAATTTTTAATCTTAAAGGTTTTCTTGCCGCAGTAGACACCAAAAATAAATACGTCCCTTTTTTCGGCCTTGAGCAGCTCGCTTTCAAAGTGAACAATGTCGTTCTCAAAACTCACTAAATAGATATGGCTTTTGGATTGGGAAATGACATAATTTATTATTTCGAATACACGTTCTCGTCCTGTGATGTTCCAGATGCCATGATCTTCTTCGGTTTTTTCGATTTTGGGCAAATTCTCCTTGAGATAATCGATCGTCTTCCGGCTTTCTTGCTCCTTCTTTTCCAAAAAGGACTCAAGGCTGATCGGTCTCAAGAGTGTGGTGTCTCCTTCTTGAGCTAAGACCAATCCCTTGGCCGTCAATTTTTCGATCGTTTCATAAATTCTGGACCGAGGAACACCGGAGATCTTGCTGAGTTTATATCCGGTTAAGGGTGATTCTGAGAGGAAAGCAAGGTAGGCTTTGGCTTCATAGTTAGAGAGCCCCAGATCTTCAAGAGCTTTAATAATATCCGCCTTTGTCATTATAGTAACTACCTAAGTGTATACTAAGTATTTTTCACCCATTTGTCAAGTCTTTTTTGATTTTTTTGTATTTGACTCGGTTCGTATATATTTATATGCTTTCATCTGCATGGAGGAAGAGACCAACATGATTGAGGGTGACGAGTGTTCGTGACTTGTCCAAGTTTTTAAGAGCTTACATGAATGATGGCACCTATCAAGGTATGCAGATTTTGAAACCTGAAACGGTACAGAACATGCTATCAGACAAGCACTTTGAGCTACGCAGCGGCTACCCGGTGGAAGGGGGTTGCTTAAATACTGTAAATAAAGCCACGAAATAGCATATGCTACCCAGCAGAAGAGTTAGTGTGTACCCAATTGTCATGGCCAATGCCATGGCAATGACAGACCCCAGAACCGACGCACCTCCGTTTAGTGCCCACATCCATGGGATCGTGCTCTTTTGCTGGTGACTTAGCAATCGGATGCCAGATGGGAACGCCATTCCCATGAAGAAGGCCACGATACCTATTAATAGGACAAAGAGAGCCATCCTTAATCCCAGCGGGAAAACGATCGTGTGCTTAATGAGCCATTCTGAGCCTAAGGCCACGACACCTATTAATAGGACTATCAAAACAAGGTATCTTCGGAGCAAATTTTGCAGGCGCATCTCGCTAATCTGCCCACTCCAATAGCTGCCACATCCAGCGAAAGTCAGCATCGAAAACAGAACGATCGAGAGGCTGAATGTCGGGTGTCCCAAATACAGGGAACCCTTCTGGAGCAGCGGAATTTCAATGAACATGAATCCAAGACCCAAGAGGATGAAATAAACCCCCCATAGTCGGGGCACACGCTCGACGAGCTTTGTTCGCAACAGAGGAAGGATATAAAAAACCAGGACCAGGGCCGATGAAAGGATAAGAAGGAAAATCACAACTAAAGGCGCATAATAATTGAATGTTTGACCGACGATATCCTCTCTGAAAATCACATCGAACGCCCGCGAAAAATAGATCATCTGGAAAAAGAACGGCCGATCGTCGGTCGATGGCCTCACATCATAATAATACTGATCCGTGAATGCTCCGAGGGGTTTGATTGTGAGTGCGCGGACGAAATCCGGATCTCCTTCGTGATCATGGCCCGGAAGATAGAGGATATCGAAGTCAAGTTCGAGGGCGGCCTTCTGAATTCCCTCGATCTCTTTCTGAGAGAAGGGGATTTTCTTGATGAGAATCGTGGCGAGTGCGTCTTTCTCGCCCGAGGAAATAACGGCGATGTTTTTTTCTGGTGTTTCTATCCCTTGAGCTTCAAGAGATGCCCTACCGAGGATTGCGACACGGAGGGACTGATTGCGGGGCTCGAACAGAAACCTTGTGATGGATAAACATCCATCCTCTGTCAATCGATCGAGGTAATCTGAAAAGGCTTCGACTGTATACAAGTTGTTCTCGGCAAGGGCGAATGCCCCGGCGGCTGTTGCAGCCCAGCTATCGATCAGCGGTATCAAGATCACATCGAACTTCTGATCCTGATGTCTTATGTAACTGCGGGCTTCTCCGATGGCAACATCGACTCCGGGCAGGTCGTAGAGGTTGCCCGCAAAGTCTTTGTACTTATCCTTGACCAAGTTGATGATAATCGGATTGATATCACAGGCCGTGATGGAAGGAACTCCAAAATAGAGTGCTGATAAAACATCCCTTCCTCCACCGGGGCCAATGATAAAAACACTGCTGATATCCGGCCGCATAAGATAAACTAGAGAAGTGATATCGTACTTAAGGTATTCGAGTGAAGAAATATCTCCGTCAAAGCGTGTGATGGGTGAGCCCGCACACGCATCCTGTTGGATCCAGAGCTGCTCGATGGGTTTATCGGCCTTGAATTTTTTGCTCAGGCCCCATCCAAAGGGGGCATCTGGGTCGTCCCGCCACCACACTGACGGATAGACCGTTATACGGGCTAGAGGCGACCACTTTTCGAAGAGGAGATCGTCCCTTTCTTCGAATGTTTTGGTGTGCTTGATAGAAAATAGGGGTGTATTGATATTTATGAGAGAGAGAGCAACGACGGCCAGGACCATGAATGTCGCCCTTAATACAATGTCTTTTCTATTGGAGGGATCGCAGAAAAAGAAAGAGGCAGCAAGGGCGATGAATCCGGCAAGAAGAACGACCGAAGGCCCTGATACAATGCTGATGGCGCCTAGAAAAATAAAACAACCCGCTGCGGCCCCGAGCAAATCCGAGAAGTATATCTTCGAGGTGTTCTCTGCATAATAGCGGAATGCCAGAGATAAAATGGCACCTGTAAAGATGAAGGGGATCGCACATATGATATATGTTCCCACCAACGAGAGAATGTATGTCAGGTTTGGAAAGGGATTCTGTGGGATCGCCAATACGAAAATGAGACATATGATAATGCTGACACATTGCAATACAGCCAAATGCTTCAGGATGTGCGGGAACCGTTGCGAAAAATAAGAGCGGCGAAAGAATACCACGAGTCCCCCGGCACCGAGTCCGAATAGAGCGAGAGACACCGCAAAGTATGCAAAGTGATACCATAAAGTCACTGAAAAAATTTTAGTCAGGGAGATTTCGAATACGATTGCGGAAAGACTTGTGAGGAAGATGCCAAGATAGAGCGAAATGAGTTTTTTTCGTTCCATCGTCAATGAAAATATCACAGGCGGAACAGAAGAGTCAACGAATCCAATTCTTCTGTCCGAATTTGGGCATAACAGGCTCGGGAACGGACGTATCAGATTGTTAAGGCTTTGATGGGCCTCAAGGAATTTTTTTGGTATATTTTTTGCTTAAAAATTAAAATAGGTTTAGAAAAAGAGATAGAAAATTCAACAATAGCATTAAACCGAATGAGGTGTCAGATGAAACATATCGTATTAAAAAAAGGTTTCGTTTTGTTCTTTTTGTTAATTTCCTGTTTCCCTCTCCTGGGGCAGGAAAAAGATTCTTTAACGCTTCCGCGTGAGATCCGTCTTAACGAGCGTCAGCCACCGGAGCTTGTCCTCAAAACGATCGGGATCAAACCCGGTATGGTCATAGGTGAGATCGGGGCAGGACGCGGACGTTATACGGTTCAGATCGCATCACGAATCGGCCCCTCCGGTAAGGTCTACGCGAATGACATCCAAGAAGACTATCTTAAGTATATTGAAAAGCGTTGTGCAGACCATGGTCTGACGAATGTAAAAACCGTGCTAGGAAGCCTCACAGATCCAAAGCTCCCTCCTGCCGCCCTGGACATGGTCATTATGGTCAATGTGGTTCACTGTTTGGCAGAGCCAGTCGAACTTTTTCGAAATATTAAAAAATCCCTCAAGCCCGATGGTGTGATCGCTATCGTTGAGGGTAGTTTAGAAAAGTATCCAGATGCTGCTGGAGAATGGTGGCCCAAAAGCAAGCATATGAAGATTTTTAAAGATGCAGGTTACGAACTGTTCAGAGAAGAAACATTTTTACCTCAAGACAATATTTACTTTTTGAAATAGAATTTAATCTGCTCTTATTCATCCCGACATGGCGATATAAATACGCAAGTTTACTCTTTTGTGAGTACTGACCCGGGAATTGCTGGGGTGTATTGTAAGATAGAATTCCGCATCTCTTGACATCCGGCAATAAAAGTCTTACATTAAAGTAAGAAATTCAATAATTGGTAAGAAGTTATATTGTTATGGCTGAGTCTACGATAACTACAAAAGGCCAATGTGTCGTGCCCAAAAAAATCAGGGACTACATGCGTCTCAATCCAGGCGATAAAATCGATTTTGTCATCCGGGAGGACGGTGAGGTCTATGTGCGACCGGTAATCCTGGATGTCCGGGAACTCAAAGGGCAGATGAAAAAACCGGAGCGTAAACCTGTTTCCCTTAAGGAAATGGATAGAGCTGTTCGAGAAAGAGCTGGGAAAACCAAATGATCGGTCTGGATACGAACATTCTGGTCCGATACCTCACTCAAGATGATCCTGATCAATCAAAGAAAGCGGCCCGTGAAATTGAAAAAGGGCTGTCTGCAGGACACGTGTTCTTTATTGCTGATATTGTCATTTGCGAGCTGGTATGGGTGTTGGAGACCGCTTATGGATATGACCGACGGGAAATTGTACCGGTCCTTGAGAATATCTTGAGAACCAAACAATTCCAATTCGAGAATAAGGACCTATTGTGGAAAAGTCTTGCTTATTATCGAAACAAAAAAGGGGATTTTGCGGACCATCTTATCGGATTCATTGGTCTTAACGTTGGCTGCCGTGAAACAATTACCTTCGATGCCGGATTGAAGAATCAACCCGTTTTTCGAGTGCTTTAGCTTCCTTATTCAATGCCATCTTTTGAAAGCCAAGAATCTATACTAAGACGGACTTTTGATAGGAAAGAGAATAAAAAATTCCTCTTCATTGACTCCATATTCAGTAGCTGATATGATTTTCTCCAGGCTAAAAGGGAATAATGGCAATCAAGTGCCCCAAGTGTGAGTTCGAGAATCCTGAGAATACTCTGTTCTGTGGAAAATGCGGCACTCGATTTCCGTTACCTGAAGAAGCCATTGTCACTGAAACTTTGGAAGAGCCCATAGGAGAGGGTACTCCCGAATCTTCTGACTCGAGGACATCGTCCTGGGATGCAGTGATGCACGGCCGTTTTCTGCCTGGCACCATGTTGGCCGGCCGTTACCGGATCGTGGGTTTATTGGGCAAAGGAGGAATGGGCGAGGTTTATCGGGCCGATGATATCAAGCTGGGTCAGGCCGTCGCTCTGAAATTTCTTCCTCCACAGTTCTCGAAAGATCCCATGCGGCTGGAATACTTACACAACGAGGTCCGTCTGGCACGGCAAATCTCACATCCTAACGTATGCCGTGTGCATGATATCGGCGAGGTGGATGGCCAACATTTCCTTTCCATGGAGTATGTCGATGGCGAAGACCTGGCCACCCTGATTCGGCGTATCGGGCGCCTTCCCTGGGACAAGGGCCTTGACATCGCCCAACAGCTCTGCGCAGGAATGGCCGCCGCCCATGACCAGGGTGTGCTCCATCGAGACCTGAAGCCCTCGAATGTGATGCTCGATGGGCGGGGAAGGGTGAGAATCACCGATTTCGGCCTTGCCCGCATGACAACTGAGCAGGAGAGTCCTGAGGCTAGAATCGGCACACCTGCCTACATGGCCCCTGAACAAATGGTCGGCGGTCAGGTTACCGAACAGAGCGATATCTATTCCATTGGGCTTATCCTTTTTGAGGTCTTCACGGGCAAAAAAGCCTATTCTGCCGACAGTATGACCGAACTCCTGGAGATGCGTAAGATTTCATCACCGATGGCACCTTCATCCTTCGTGCCGGACATCGATCCAGTGGTAGAACAGGTGATTCTGTGGTGTCTGAAGAAAGAGCCGAAGCACCGTCCAACATCAGTCCTTGCTGTGGCTGCTGCTCTTCCCGGTGGAGATCCTTTAGCAGCGGTGTTGGCTGCAGGAGAAACGCCTTCACCGGAGATGGTCGCCGCAGCGGGTAAATCGGGCCGTTTGCATCCCAGAATAGCGATCGGGTGGCTTGCTATTTTGATAATAGGGCTCATAACAGCAGCCTTTCTAGCTGACGAAGCCACGGTTCTCGGAAATGCCGGACTCACAGAGAAACCAGATGCGCTTGAGAAAGTAGCGCGGGATATCATTGGCGAGCTCGGCTATGAATCACAGCCAAAGGATCGTTCTTACGGCTTCGAGTACGACAAGGAGTATTTGTGGGCGTTGAGGATGGAAAGAAACACATCGCGCCGTAATGATAAGATCGATCGCTCAGAACAGTCGGGTATGTACTTTTGGTACCGCCAAAGTCCGGAATTTCTCATTCCCGTAGCACGTTATTCATGGCAAGTTTCTCCTGTCGATCCTCCATTAACTATACCAGGCATGGTGGACATCCGGCTCAAGGGAAACGGAGAGCTGATCGAATTTCGTGCTGTAACCCAAGAGGGTAATGAGCAAAGAAATGAGCTGAAGGAAGTTGTCTGGGCGCGATTATTCGAGGCGGCAGGATTTGACCTTGAACAGTTTTCGGAAAAAAAGGATCAAAGCTTTTTGGGAGAGCTTTTGGTATCCGCTGACAGCCGCATTATTTGGGAAGGAACAGGCAAAAATGGCTCAAACAACGTCCTCGTAGAAGCGGCTTCCTTCAAAGGGAAACCTGTCTACTTCAGGATTTTTGAACAAGACCCTATTCCGAAAAGAAAACAGCTTGGAATCCCGCCTAGTGATAGACAACCGATCAGGATCGAGGAATTTCGAGTTGTGGAATGGTCATACATGTTGATTATTCTCGTAGCTGCCGCATTAGTAGCAAGGCGAAGCTTGCGTCTGGGTCGCAGTGATCCAAAAGGATCTTTCAGGCTGGGATTATTCATCCTCTCATTAAACCTGTTTTCATGGCTTTTCGAGGCCAGTCATGTGCCTCATTTTGGCGGCGAACTTGCGATTGTTTTCTCAGGATTGGGATCTGCAATGTTTTATGCTGTTTACTTCGGGCTCGTCTATCTGGCATTCGAGCCGTATATACGACGTTTTTGGCCCAAATTGCTCATCAGCTGGAATCGCCTTTTGGCAGGACGATTCCGCGATCCGTCTGTCGGTCGGGATCTTCTTGTGGGAGCCGCGGTTGGCGTCTGGTTTTTCCCGGTCCTGGAATCCCTCACCGTTCTTACCCCTGAATGGTTAAGTCCGGTTCATCCATACTGGAAAACGTTTCCGAACACACTGCTTGGAGGCCGCCATTTGCTAGCCGTAAGCATATTTTGCCTTAGCGCTGTTGGCGTAAGCTTGGTATACCTGTTAACACTACTTTTGCTCCGTCTTCTTTTCCGGAAATGGTGGTTATGGGCCCCTTTATTCGTTATCCAGGGTGCATTATTTGTAATCTTGTCCGATATCACATCCTTAGGGAGATGGATTTCGGTAATTGCCTTAACAACAGCATTGCTTTTGCTGTACATACGATTGGGTCTATTGGCGGCCATTTCCTTTTTGTATACATATTATGTGCTTACGGATTTTCCACTCACCGCCAATCTTAATGCATGGTATCTGGGTAGTTCACTCTTTGCCCTGGGCCTCATTGCTGCAATAGGCGTCTACGGTTTCTACATTTCCACGAGCGGCCGTCCCCATGTTCGCAATGAATTATCCCATTTATAATAGGCTTTTAGAACAGCTTGGATTGGGCAGGATTTAGGAAGGGAAACTAAAAGAGGTTTCATCATTATTCAAAGAAAAATTCCTAAGGTTTGACTCTAACCCTCCAAATCTATATGCTATCTTCACCACTTTTAGGGGAGAAGAGGCATGAAATGTCCTAAATGCAAATCAGACAATCCGGATGAGTCTGTCTTCTGCGCGAAGTGTGGGACTCAGATCAGTGGGTCCGAAGGGGAACATCTTCCTACCCAAACCATCGAAGCGCCCCGGGAAGAACTCACCACAGGCGCTACTTTTGCAGGTCGATACCAGATCATCGAAGAGCTGGGCAAAGGAGGCATGGGGAGGGTCTACAAAGCCCATGATACCGAGCTCAAAGAAAAAGTTGCGCTAAAGCTCATAAAGCCTGACATTTCTTCAGATAAAAAAACGGTTGAGCGATTCCAGAATGAGCTTAAGTATGCCCGGAAAATTGTCCATAAAAATGTAGGCCGGATGTATGACCTTGGCAAAGAAGAAGGAAGTTATTTTATAACAATGGAGTTTGTTGAAGGCCAGGATTTAAAGGGGATGATCAGGCAATCGAAACAACTCACCATCGGGACTGCCATTTCCATTGCCAAACAAGTTTCTGAAGGATTGGCAGAGGCCCACAAACTCGGTGTCATTCATCGCGATTTAAAGCCGAGCAACATCATGATCGATCAAGATGGCAATGCTCGGATAATGGACTTCGGTATTGCCCGATCCCTAAAAGGAAAAGGGATTACAGGCGCTGGAGTGATGATCGGGACGCCCGAATACATGTCCCCGGAGCAGGTCGATGGGAAAGATGCTGACCAGCGCTCAGATATCTATTCTTTAGGAATCATTCTGTATGAGATGGTCACCGGAAAACTTCCTTTTGAGGGAGATACGCCTCTGAGCATCGCCGTACAACACAGGAGCGATATCCCCAAAGATCCCCGAGAGTTCAATACACAGGTTTCCGAAGATCTTAGCCGCATCGTAATGAAATGCTTGGAAAAGGATAAAGAGAAACGCTATCAGAGTGTCGGTGAGATCAGGTCGGAACTCGAAGGGATCGAGAAAGGATTTCCCACTACAGAACGTGTGGTCGCAAAGAAACCGTCCCTCACATCCAAAGAGATCACTGTGACATTCGGCGTGAGAAAACTTATGGTTCCGGGCATAATATTTGCCGCCCTTATCTTTGCAGCCGTGGTCATCTGGCAGTTGCTTCCCAAAAAAGGAGTGGTTCATATACCGACGGATAAATCCTCTCTGGCGGTTTTGTATTTTGAAAACAATACGGGTGATAACAGTCTTGATCATTGGAGAAAGGCTTTATCCGAACTGCTGACTGCAGATCTTTCCCAATCCAAGTATATTACAATGCTCAGCGGAGATAAGCTCTTCAATGTGCTCGAAGACCTCGATCTTCTTGAGGCAAAAAGTTATTCTTCGAAAAATATAGAGGACGTGGCTTCCAGGGGCGGTGTCGAGAACATCATTCGCGGAAACTATACTAGGGCAGGTGAGACCTTTAGAGTCAATGCCACGCTGCTCAATGCAAAAACCGGTGAGCTGCTAGGATCGTTGAGGGTAGAGGGCAAGGGTGAAGAAGGCATGTTTCTTATGGTCGATGAACTCACAAAAAAGATTAAAGAGATTTTTCAGCTTACGGAGGCAGAGATTTCTAGTGACTTCGATAAAGAGGTCGGAAAAATCACGACCAGCTCTCCTGAGGCTTACAGGTTTTACAGCGAGGGAAGAAACTATCACCTTATTGGAGAAAATAGAAAAAGCATAGAACTTATGGAGAGGGCTATCGCTATCGATCCTGAGTTTGCTATGGCTTATCGATCGATGGCAATGAGTTACAATAACCTCTCTCTTTTTTCGGAAAGAACAAAATATATTCAGAAGGCCATCGAATTGGCGGATCGATTATCAGAGAGAGAACGCTACATCATAGAGGGGGATTACTATTATGTGTCGGAAAAAACCTGGGATAAATCCCTTGAAGCATATGGGAAATTGTTGGAGCTATATCCCTACGATGATATCGCAAACCATAATGTTGCGCTAATTTATGAACAAATTGAAGAATGGGATAAGGCCATTGAAAGATATGAGGTATGCCGGCAGGTTAAGACTGAATTCATTCCGAGTTATACTCAACTTGCCTTTGCTTACAGCGCGAAAAATATGTACGACATATCGAATGAAGTTTTGGAGGACTATCAAAAAAATATAAAAGACCACTATATGATACATCTCACTCTGGCATACAATCATATTGATCTGGGGGAGTTAGATCTTGCTCTTGCTGCAGTGGAAAAAGCGTTTTATCTGAATCCAACGGATTATGAAAACTTCATGGTTCGGGGAGATATTTATGTTTTGAAGGGGGAGTTTTCGAAAGCCGAAGAGCAATACAACAAACTCTTTGAATTGAAAGAACCTGTGGCTCAGGCTGTAGGGGGGCGCAATCTGGGACGGCTTTATATTTTACTGGGAAAATTTAAAAAAGCCGATATCCAGAGAAAACAAGGACTTGCACGAGTCAAGTCGTATAGACAGAAGCGGTGGGAATCCTCGGCACTTTTAGGAGGAGCTCAGCATCATCTTAGATTGGGGAACTTTGCCGAAGCTTTAAGATATAGCGAAGAGAGTTGGGCTGTTGCTGAAGAACTAGGGCTATTAGCGAATCAAAGGCAAGCTCTACGTGTGAAAGGGATGATTTTTGTTGCGATGAACTCAGACGCTGAGGCGAAACAGTTCGCAGCTCAGCTTAAGGAAATGATCGATAGTGGGATAAATAAAAAATCGATCAAATTTTACTATCACCTGGTGGGGGAAATAGAGCGGACGAGTGGAAATTATTCTGCAGCCATTGAGAATTTTAAAATGGCGATATCACTTGAAGGTTATGGCCCTTTAGCGAAGCGGTTAGACTTTGCGAATTCTTTGGCATTGGCGTATTACGAAGCAGGAGACTTAGAGAGTGCGCGCGATTTGTATGAAAAGATTACCGGCTTCACAATAGATCGTTTACGGAATGGCGATATTTACGCCAAATCCTTCTATATGCTGGGGAAAATCTATGAAGAGTTGAACGACACGGCTAAAGCCATCGATTCTTATGAAAAATTCCTCGACCTGTGGAAGGATGCTGATCCTGGTATCGCCGAGTTAGAGGATGCGCAGAAAAAACTGAAAGAACTCAAGGGCCATTGATCCTCGCACCAATTCACATCATTCACATCAATTCTGTTTGACACCCATCTTTTTACTTGATATTCTTTTCTCACGTTAGTCATAAGGGAAAAACGTTGGCCATTCATTGCCCCAAATGTCATTTCGAGAATCCTGAAAACACACGTTTCTGTGGAAAGTGCGGGACTCAATTTCGACTCCCGGGGGATGTCGCTGTAACCGAAACACTTGAAACGCCCAGGGAAGAACTAACTACAGGCTCTACCTTTGCGGGCCGGTATCAGATCATCGAGGAGCTGGGTAAAGGCGGAATGGGAAGGGTTTATAAGGTCAACGACACGGATATAAAGGAAAAGATCGCACTCAAACTCCTCAAACCGGAAATTGCCTCTGATGAAAAGACCATCGAACGATTCAGGAATGAAATAAAGCTAGCCCGTAAGATCGCCCATAAGAACGTTGGCCGGATGTTCGATCTTGGCAAAGCGGACGGAACGTATTTCATCACCATGGAATTCGTTCCCGGACAGGATTTGAAGGCCCTGATTAGACAAACAGGGAAACTGACCATAGAGACGACCATATCCATAGCCAAGCAGGTCTGCGAAGGATTAAAAGAAGCGCATGCACACGGTGTGGTTCACCGGGACTTGAAACCCTCAAACATCATGATCGATAGAGAGGGGAATGTCCGGATCATGGATTTTGGGATCGCCCGCTCGCTCAAATCTAAAGGCTTGACTGGGTCTGGAGTGATGATCGGTACGCCCGAGTACATGAGCCCGGAGCAGGCGGAAGCCAAGGATGTCGACCAGCAGTCTGATATCTATTCCTTAGGGATCATCCTGTATGAGATGTTGACAGGGCAGCTTCCCTTTGAAGGGGATACACCTTTAAGTATCGCCTTGAAACATAAGAGCGATGCATTCACGGCTCCCAAGGTTCTGAACTCGCAAATCCCAGACGATTTGAACAGACTGATCCTTAAATGTATGGAAAAATCGAAAACGGATAGATATCAGGAAGTTGAAGATGTGTATAAAGAGATCGAAAAGATCATAAATAAGATCCCGGTGAAAAAGAGAGAAATCCCCAAGAAGAAACCCCTCACTTCCAAAGAAATATCTGTGAAGTTTAATATTAAAAAGGCGGTTATTTCAGCTTTTAGCATTATTATTCTCTTTGCGATCGCGGCTTATTTTCTTTTCCGTCCGAGTGCCATACAGACAGATATAGCAATCGGGACAATGAGTGAGATAACCCATGATCCAGGCTTGGAATTAGATCCTGATATCTCACCGGATGGAAAGATGGTGGCCTTTGTGACAGGACCTGTGGGTCAAAAGCATCTTGTTGTTCGACAGGTGACCGGGGGGCGTCCCATCGCGATCACCCAGGATTTTTCCGGCAGCCAACGTTGGCCTAGATGGTCTCCTGATGGAAATCAACTTGCTTTTTATTCTGAGGGATCCATATATATCGTCCCTGCCTTTGGAGGAATTCCCCGGCGGATTATCGACAGCACGTCGGGAAGTGCGGCCTATTGCCCAGCATGGTCTCCCGATGGAACAAAAATGGCCTTTATTCAAAATGATGCAATCCACATATATGAATTGGAAACCGGAAATACAGAAAAAATCACGGATGTCAAAGAGGCGCATTGTTTGAGCTGGTCTCCAGAGGGATCAAAGATCGCCTACGTTTCGGGAAATATGAATTTTATATTCGATAATGTCGACCTTCCTCAGGCTAGAATGTCCATACTCGGAAACATCGCCCCGAGCTCCATTCAAGTGCTCGTTTTGCAAAACCGAAGCATAAATCAAGTGGCAGGCTATGAAAGTATGAATATGAGCCCGGTCTGGACTCCTGATGGAAAACAACTTTTATTCATTTCAGACCGGGGTGGAGCAAGGGATATTTATGCTGTGCCGCTCACCTCATCTGGGGAACCCAAAGATGAACCGACACGTTTGACAACGGGATTGGACGCCCACACGATGAGCATTTCTCAGGATGGACAAAAACTGGTCTACTCTGTGCTCGACCTCTCATCTAATATCTGGTCCATAGAGATTCCAGAGAAGGGAATGCTATCTGTATCACAAGCAAATCAGATCACCAAAGGAAATCAAATTATAGAACAAGGGGATATTTCACCTGATGGGCAGTGGTTAGTTTTTGACTCTAATATTAGCGGTAATCAGGATCTTTACAAAATGCCGGTCGCAGGAGGAGAAGCCATTCAGCTCACCACACACCCGAGTGATGATTTTTCACCGGACTGGTCTCCGGATGGCGAAAAGATCGTGTTTCACTCTTTTCGGACAGGAAATCGTGATGTCTTTGTCATGTCGAAGGATGGAGAATCGATCGAACAAGTCACAGATGATCCCTCTCACGAAATGGGTCCAAGTTTTATGGCCAATGGAAAACAGATATCTTTTTCATCGGATAGGACTGGCCGTTATGAGCTTTTTATTGTAAACCAAGAGAAGTCGGGATGGAGCGAACCGGAACAGATCTCTTTCGATGGATGTGCTTCGGGTAGAGGCTCGTCTGTTGAAAGTTGTGCCGCCTATGTAGTTGAAAACAGCTTGAGGATTTTTTCCCTCGATAACAGAGAAGAAAAGATTCTTGTTGAAAGTCATGACGCCATGGAAACTCCGAGGCCCAGGTTTCCAGGATGGTCTGCAGACGGTAAAACAGTCTACTATTCCGCTGTGGATGGACGGGGTGTCGAGAGCATATGGGCTGTGCCTGCTGCCGGGGGAGAACCGGAGCTTAAGGTCGTCAGTGATGATCCTCATTTTAAGCTTGCACTATTAGGACTATCCTCAGATGCCCGGCGTTTTTATTTTCCGATGCGCATGATCGAGAGCAATGTGTGGGTTGTGGATCTCCTGTCACGAGAGTAATCATCCCAAAAGTCACTTTTCGTTATTCCTTGAACTTTGGAAAGATGCTGATCTTGAGATTGCTGAGATTGAAGATGCGAAGGAGAGGCTAGAAGGCCTCAAAACTTCTTAATCGCCTCAAATCTCATTTTATTAGCATATCTGTTGAACTCCATTGGTATTATGACGTATATATATGCGTACATTTAAATGATATTCTTTAGATTGGAGGGATAAAATCATGTCAAAGAATAAGACCCAGACTTCTCGTTTGAGCAGGCGTGGATTTATCCAGTCTTCGCTTGCTGTGGCAGCGGGTTTAGGCCTGGCCCAAAAAAATGAGCTATTTGGGGGAACCAAGCAGGATGCCCAGGCTGAAAAATCCAAGATCAGGGAATACAGGGTTCTGGGGAGGACCGGATTTAAAGTGTCGGACATCGGATTCGGCGCTGGGGATTTAACCGAGCCAGCCCTTTTTGAAGCAGCTCTTGATGCGGGGGTGAACTATGTCGATACGGCTGAACACTACGCCCGGGGCAATTCGGAGCGGACGATCGGCCAAGCCATAAAGAACAGGGATAGAAAAAAACTATTCATCACCGGAAAGCTTAACTTCGGTCTGGGGAAGAGCACAAAAGAGGGGATCAAAGAACGAGCGCTAAAATGTTTGGAAAGGCTCCAAACGGACTACCTCGACTGCTTGATGATCCACATGACACCATCGCTCGATCAGATCAAACATGAAGGGTATCACGAAGCTATCAGAGAGCTTAAGACCGAGGGAAGGGTCAAATTCACGGGGCTCTCCAATCATGGCATCGAACACCGGTATGCGGGCTTTGTCAAAGATCCTATGGATAAGATTATACTTGCAGCTGCTGAGGATGGGCGCTTCGATGCGGTGCTTTTTACTTATAACTTTATGCAGAGAGAAATGGGAGATCGGATCCTCAAGGCCTGCCGAGAGAAGAACATGGGGATGACCTTGATGAAAACAGATCCTATCCGGGGTTATAATGATATATTGAGCATGTACGAACGGATGAAAGAAAAGGGACGGATCACCGAAGCGGGTGAAAAGATCCTCAACGATTTCAAGTCCCGGGTGGATAAGGGCATGGAATTCGCAAAAAAATTCGGCCTGAGCGGGGACAGAGAGGTCAGCGCCGCTGCTATCAAGTTCTGTTTGAGCAATCCCGATGTTCATTCCGCGTGCCCCACGATCAGCACCTACGAAGATCTCGAGTTTTATGTGTCCCTTTCTGGGGAGAGACTTGAACCGGTTGAGCAAGGAATGCTCGCTGATTATAAATCCTTCTCCAGTAATCTGTACTGCCGTCATGCCTGTGGAGAATGTGAAGCTTATTGCCCGCATGAAGTTCCTGTCAACACCATCATGCGCTACCAGCATTATTTCATGAGCAAGGGACGTGAAAAACATGCGATGGCAAAGTATGCTGCGCTCCCGCGAACAAACGCCTCCGTCTGCACCGACTGTGATGGGTACTGTGAGGCTGCCTGTCCGTACGGCGTGAAGGTCCAGGGCCTCCTCATGGCCGCTCACCACACCCTGTCTTTAAGTTCTTGAAAATTTAAAGCCTAACGAATATCATCCCAACGAGAGGTCCTATGTTGTCGCTGTTTATCGGGGCCTTTAAAGAGGAGAAAAATATGAAGATTCGATTTCATTGGATAATCGTCCTAGCGGCGATGATCGCAGCTCTTGCATGCAACGACTCCTCCACTGGTCCTTCGGATAACATCGTCGGATCCGGGAATGTGGTGACTGAGAACCGCCAGGTGAGCGGTTTTGTTGGCATTTCTGTCAGCGGGATTGGTGAAGTGATCGTCGATCGGACAGGAGTCGAATCACTCAGTATCACCACCGATGACAACATACTGGAACATCTGGTGTCGGAGGTCAGTAACGGAATCCTTTATCTTGGGCCGGAGGCCGATGTGTCTATCAATCCCTCTCAGGGGATCCTCTACCGTCTCACTGTAAGCACCTTCGATCGGATCGACTTATCCGGGGTAATTGAAGTGGATGCCGATGGGATCGACACGGAATTTCTGGAGATCAACATATCCGGCGCTTGTGCAATTCAAACAGAAGGTAAAGCTGACAGACAGGACATCAACACATCCGGCTCCAGCAACTACGATGGTGAGAGCTTAAACAGCAGGATCGTGAACATCAGTGTCTCAGGGACTTCATACATTCTCGTCAGGGTCAGCGAGCTTCTCTATGGAGAGGCGAGCGGTTCTGCCGTGATCGAGTACATCGGAAATCCAACGGTGAACGTAACGATATCGGGTTCGGCCGTGGTACGCCCCCACCAGCCTTCTATATAGACAATCCTCATGTGGATTATGCCCTGTCTTGATTCTTAAACACACGGCTTTTGATAGAGTCCTGGGAGAGGTGACCGGTGGAACTTATGAGGAGTGGCAGGACCGACTTCCCAAACAAAAGTTTAAAGCTCACCACCTAAAGACATCTTTGCAAATAGACATCGAAACAAAAAAACAGGAGAACAAGGCGAGTAATGTGGTGGCAATGTTTCCAGGGAACGATTCCACGCTTAAAGACGAATGGATCGTGTTGACAGCCCATTATGATCATCTTGGGGCACAGGAGGATTCGGCCAAAGCACATTATTCAATATTGATGGGATTGTTTGATAATCCAATCGCCGATTATTTGTAAAGCGGTCGGGGATATGGTCTCTTCGATTTTTCCGTATTCAGAAATGTTTCCCGTCTCAGCG
>JASFPP010000064.1:0-18436 GCA_050115915.1 Candidatus Aminicenantota bacterium | reverse complement strand
CTCGAGTTATGGCAGGAGAGTCCCGTAGAGTGGATCATCATCTCAGGAAGCGTTGAAACACCCTTTATTCATGGGGGAAATTTTGGTGATCTGCTCGGGCGAAAGATCGATCTGATGGAGGCACACAAGAACGATGAACCCCGCATAGACCCAGAGTATATGTTTCGTCTGCCAACTCTTGGATCCCAATAGCCTGAGCTTCTGTGCTTGGCTGGATAATCCCGATTCATTCAAGGGCTGATAAAGGGAAAAATTTTTTTTGACATCGGTCCAGACCTGTGATATAAACATTTTTCGAAAAATGTTGAGAAAGGTCCTGGGAGTAATGAGGATTAATCTGGAAGTCTTTGCTCCCCAAAAAGTTTGTTTGATTCGTTTCATGTCGTAGAATTCCAATGATTTGTCCGTATGACCCTCCAAGTGACTTTTTTCTCAGTACATCCAGGCTTGTTACTCAGATCTCACAAGGAAAAATCCATATGGTTCAGGAGTCTGGTCTAGCTTGGGTTTGGCATTGAATTTTTTGAAGGAGGCTGAACTTTGCCAACAGGAACTGTTAAGTGGTTTAATGAGAAAAAGGGGTATGGCTTTATCGAACAAGAGGAGGGGAAAGATATTTTTGTGCATTTTTCCTCGATCGTAATGCCAGGATTCAAGACTCTGTCCGCCGGCGACCAAGTCAGCTATGATATCGAAGAGGGCGATCGAGGACCAGTCGCTAAAAACGTACAGAAAGCTTAGTCTGGAGGTTTTTCCATAAGGACTGCAGGTTAGTCTGCGTCTGCTCTGTATGGATCTCTATTATTTTCTTCAGGCACAACTCTATCCTCATGAATAGACAGTGCCATTTTTTTTATGATATATTAAAAAATACGAAGTCGTTATAGAGCTCCAGAAGAAAGTCTGGAGTGAGGGGATTATGAGGGAAGTATGTCCAGCTGAATGAATTATTCTAGGGAGGTCTAGTGTGATTTTCGGGTTGGATATCGGTTCCACGACATGTAAGGCCGTTCTTGTCGATGAGGCGTTCGAAATAAAGCGGAGGGCCGTCACACGCTGCGCAGGAAATCCAGCGGAAGCCATTCTTCATGTCGTTAAAAACATCCTCCCATCCGATACAAAAACTTCCATACAGATAGGCATCACAGGATGCGGAAGCGAATCGTTTGAATGGCCCCATGGGAGTGCTGTTGCGAATGAAATCATAGCTTTAGCCTTGGGTGTGTCTCAAAACTCTCCTGATGTCCGATCAGTGATTGAAATTGGTGGGCAGACCGCATGCTGGTTGAGTCTCAAGAACAAGGCTTTACTCGATGGAGAATTGGATATCCTGAATTTTGCTATTAACGAGAGGTGTGCGGCCGGTTCGGGGGCCTTTCTCGAGCAGCAGGCTTCCCGGTTGAAACTGGATATCGAAGAGTTTTCGTCACTGGCATCATCAGCTGGTCGAGGGGCCACTGTTGCCGGGCGTTGCAGTGTTTTTGCCAAGAGCGATATGATCCATCTTCAACAAAAAGGAACTCCCATCGATGAGATCGCCTATGGCATCTGTCTTGCATTGGCCCGGAATTTTGTGGCGACTATCCTTAAAGGACAAACAGCAGAATTGCCTCTTGTATTGACTGGAGGAGGGGCTAAAAACTCGGGGCTTGTTCGGGCATTCCGCGAAGTTCTTGCTATCCAAAGTCAAGGCCTTGTGATTGCTGCCGATCCCTTGATCACTTCAGCCACGGGTGCTGCCATATTCGCAAAAAGATCGGGAGAGAATATCGATATTCAAAGCTTCCGCAAGTTTGTGAAGGACCTGCATACCAAAGAGAAAAAAGTGTCGGCCGTGTTGCAATCGCTAGGAAGTCCAGAGACACAAGAGACGATCGAACCTCAGCCTTTAAAAGGGGAGGCGATCGAGGGCTTTCTGGGTGTAGATGTTGGTTCTGTGAGCACCAATTTGGCTGTGATCGATGGTGAGGGTCATGTGAGGGCGGGTGTTTATTTACCGACAAGGGGAAGACCGCTTGAAGTTTTGAAAGAGGGATTTGAGTGTCTGCTCGAAAAATGTCATGGCGATCTCAAACTCTTGGGTGTCGGAACGACAGGGAGCGGTCGATATCTCGCCGGAAGAATTCTTCGAGCGGATGCTATCCACAATGAGATCACCTGCCAGCTTATAAGTGCAACTCATTATTTTCCGAAGGTCGACACTATATTTGAGATCGGAGGCCAAGACTCCAAATTTATCAGCGTAAAAGACGGACAGATTACAGATTTTACCATGAATAAGATCTGTGCCGCGGGAACGGGCTCATTTCTTGAAGAACAGGCCGACCAGATCGGGATTCAAATCGAGGAAGAGTTTTCTTCTTTGGCTCTGCAATCTAACAATCCTTATGATTTAGGCTCCCGGTGCACTGTTTTTATGGATACGGAGCTGGTCAATGCACTCAGCGGGGGTATTTCGATCCCGGATGTTTGTGCGGGTCTTGCCTATTCCATCGTGCGCAACTATTTGGAAAAGGTGCTCGCGGAGAGACCTATCGGTGATCACGTGGTGTTTCAGGGAGGAGTTGCGTCCAATCCTTCGGTTGTCCAGGCATTTTCGCTCTGGCTGGGAAAGAAGATCGATGTTCATCCTTATAACAGAATTTCAGGCGCCATTGGAACTGCTCTTTTGGCACAGAGAGTTCGGAGCGCCGAAGAGAGACCCGATTCCCTCACGGAGAACCTTAAACACAGATTCAGCCAACCTTATACGGTTGACAGTTTCCGATGCCAACAGTGTTCCAACAGATGTGAAGTGAACTGTATATCGATCGCTCGAGAGAAGATATTTTTCGGAGACACCTGTGAGCGCTACTCCGCTCAACAGGAGTGGCGTGGTGCGGCGGTCACTCCTCAATCCTTTCAGAGTGAAATAACAGATGTCCCCGATCTTTTTATCGAGAGGGAGCGTCTTCTCTCTCAATTTATTCGCAAACCGTCGTATGCATCTCTCACCATCGGACTACCACGAGCATCCTATCTTATTGACTATCTTCCATTCTGGATAACATTTTTCCATCAGTTAGGCTACAACGTTAGGGTCTCCCCTCCTTCCAGTAACGAAATTTATGCATGTGGCCTTAAAAACCTTTCTGTAGAGGCCTGTTTGCCGGTAAAGATGTCCTACGGCCATGTCCAATGGCTTCTCGATGAGCATGTGGATAAGGTCATTTTTCCTTCTCCAGTCAGCTTATTTAAAGATTCGCCGGATTCTCGTCAGCTTTGCCCGTACACAGAGCATCTGCCTTTTATGGCTAAATCCGCTATGGGAGACAAAATACTGACACCCAGTGTTGATATCCATTCCGGAATAAAAAATTTTCTGGCAGGGATGGATACGATCACAGATTTTTTGCATTCGAATTTGCTGCGGATGGAAAGAGCGTATTACCTGGCTTCTCAAGCCCAGAACGTATTTTCTGAAAAAATAAAAGAACTTGGAGGAAAAGCTCTGGAGTGCGTACATGGGGAGCAAAATATCAAATGGATCGTATTGGGCAAACCCTACAACATTCACGACGCCTATTTAAACCTCAACCTTTCGAAACATTTACAAAGGATCGGCATCCAGGCAATTCCTCAGGATTTTATTCCCCTGGATGAGGAAAGCTTTGAATTATTACCAGGATTGCCTCCTTGGGATTACAACCAAAAAATGATTCAGGCAGCTCTGTGGTGCAGGTCCCAGCCGAAAGTCTATCCGGTGATCCTATCGAATTTCGGGTGCGGACCCGATGCTTTTGTTATGAAGCATCTGTACAAGATCTTTGCGAACGAACCGAATCTTTTTCTCGAATTCGATGAGCACAGGGGCGAAGCAGGTCTCATCACTAGGCTTGAAGCGTTTCTAGATGAAGTGCGGGCCTCTCATAAAAAAGGATCCAAGAGCGTTTCTGTTGCCAGTTTCTCTAAGAGTGAGGACACTCCTATCGAAGATCTTAAAAAGGCAAAGATAGTATTGCCCTATTTTTCTGACCATGCCGTCGCCTTTTCGGGAGCCTTCAAGGGAGCTGGTTTGGATGCTGAGACGCTTCCATTGCCAGATGAGGAATCGCTTGTTTTGGGTGAGCAGCATAGCTCGGGAAAGGAGTGCCATGCTTATACAATTCTCACGGGTGATCTTGTCAAGTATGCAAGATCCAAGCGCAGGGGAGGAGAAGTTTTTTATTTTCCAGGGACAAAGTATACCTGTCTTCTCAGCCAATATGAAGTGGCCATGCGCTATCTCCTCGATGATTTGAAGATCGACGACCTGGATGTCCTCGCTCCCCCGTCGGATTTTTTATGCAAATTTATCGGAAACGCTGGATTAAAACTCCTGTGGCGCGGTCTCGTTGCCGTGGATCTACTCATCAAAGGGATATGCGAACGGAGGCCTTATGAACGTCAGAAGGGACAGTGTGAGGATGTCCACAACACAAACCTCAGGGATATCGAGAGAGGATTGTCCGGCGGAAATTTCGGATTGTATCTCGAGCGCTGTGCAGAAAGGTTAGCGCAGATCGAGGTCTACGAGTATCAAAAACCCCGTATTGGTGTGGCCGGCGATATCTACACACGGATCAATCCTGTTGCTAACCATGGCCTTTTCCATAAACTCGAGGAATTGGGGTGCGAGGTTTGGCCAGCGCCTTTTATGGTGGATCAGGTGGATTTTGGCACACAAAAGATCTTATACCGCTCGCTCAAGGATTATAGATTTCATGAATCAGCCATGATCGGACTTCTCTCTCTCAAAAAGGAATTCGAGACATGGCGGATCAAAAGAACCTTGACGAATGTTCTTCCCAAATCCTCTGAGCCAGGGTTCGTCGATATTATCGAAAATTCATCCCCCTACATTGGATACGACAACAATGACACTTTGATTCTGAACATCTCGAAGATCGTGGATTTTATCAAACAGGGGGCCGATGGGGTCCTCAATGCCATCTGCTTCAACTGCATGCTCGGGACAATATCCGGTGCCATCGCCACATGCATACGCAGGGATTTCGAGGACATCCCGGTTCAGACACTGGTTTTCAGCGATACGGGAATCGCCGCAGAAAAGACTAAGCTGGAAGCGTTTGTCTATCAGGTCCAGCAATATGCAAAGAGAAAAGAGCGGGCCCCCAAGCTCAAGCCCCGTTTTACGTGAATCTTCGACGTTAGTGGGGATTTTTTTTCTTTAAAAATACTGGTTGAGTACAGGCAAACTCACCCGAAGAGGCGAATATACGTGCACGGATGTAGAGTTCGTCACCTTGGAAGGGGTACTCTGCGGAGTCCCCGAACACTTCTTTAAGAATATGTCCGTCTTTGCCAATAAACTGAGTTGTGTACTTCATGTCGTCTTCTTGCTTTATAACAACAGTATAACTCTTGTCTGTGACAACGATATCTTGAAGGAGTACGCCAACGGTGGAGTAAAATTCTCCTTCGAGAAGAGCGGTTAGGATAGCGCCAGGTGTTAACTCACTAGCTCTAGCCATGATCCATCCCGTTCCCGGATTCGATTTTTTGGTACTGAATTCACCTTTGTAGTCATGGGCATCATCGGTGGCGATCCCATACATCAACACTCCCTGCGAAAGCATCCGGTCCCAAACCTCCTCCATCCCAGGATGTCCCCCGGCCCCGAAGTTGTTGCAGTTGTAAGAAAAATTGTAGAGCTCGAAGAGTTTGACATTCTTGAGTAGGGACATCTCCACATCGGAAAAGGCCCATCTCCAGTTGGGATGGTTGATCGTCGCAACCCCTCCGGCGCGGATGATGGCATCGATGTTATTCTGCAAGGTCTCCACTTTACTTTTTCCGTGCTGCGGTTCGATAGTCTCTGTGATGTTAAGTGCATTCAAATGGATGGGTGCGCCCTCAAAATTATCCGATATCTCCTCACCGGATATCAGGAGAAAATCGTCACTTTTATCCAAATCTAGCAGTTTGATTTCAGTCAAGACATTATGATCTGTGATCACGAGGAAGTTATAGCTGTGATCTTTATACCATTTGACGACTCTTTCGGGCGAAGCATCCCCGTCCGAATGGGTTGTGTGACAATGTGTGTTGCCTTTGAACCAGAAGAGATCTTGAGCGAATAGCAAAGAGGGGAACACTAACGTTCCCACTACGAGAATAAGAACGCCCTTCCGCATGTTTTCCTCCTATGTGAGTGATATGTTCGAATGTTTGGAAATTTCCGAGGTTCTATGATAGAACAATATGGAAGAAACAGGAAGGAGGGAGTGTCATGAGATTGAATAATAAAAATTTTAAATTCGGATTCGTTGGTTTTGTGTCGATCCTTTTTTTACTTTTGTTGGCATCCACGATTTTCGCCCAGAATGAGGAATTGTTCAAAGATCTGCGCTGGAGGAACATCGGCCCCGCGAACATGGGAGGCAGAATATCCGATATCCAGGCGTGGGGCGACGATTATCGCCATGTGGTCGTGGCATCCGCATCCGGAGGTGTGTGGAAATCGAGGAATGCAGGCACGTCCTGGCAGCCGATCTTCGACGAATATCCGTCTGCCTCTATTGGAACCGTGGCTCTCTTCCAGAAGGATCCCAACATTATTTGGGTGGGAACGGGAGAAGCCAATGTCCGGAACAGCGTGGCCTGGGGGGATGGTGTGTACAAGTCTGAGGATGGGGGCAAAACATTTAAGAGAGTGGGATTGAAAGATACGCACCATATTGCCAAAATCGTGACACATCCTACGGATCCCGATGTGGTGTATGTGGCTGCTCAGGGCCACCTTTGGGGGCATACGGGAGAGAGAGGCCTTTTCAAGACCTCGGATGGTGGGGAGACATGGGCCCGATTGGAAAACGGATTGCCCGATGATGGGAAAACCGGCTGCACTCATGTCCAGATCGATCCTCTTGATCCGGACGTGCTCTATGCTGCTTTCTGGGAACGATTGCGCCGGCCATATCGTTTTGACAGCGGCGGCCCCAACGGGGGATTGTTCAAATCCTCTGACGGGGGACAGTCATGGACAAAGCTCACCCAGGGATTGCCCGAAGGCGATATTGGTCGGATCGGTATTGCCCTGTACAGGAAAAATCCCCAGATCGTAATGGCAATCATCGAGCATGGATTTCAGCCGCGAAGAGGAACTCCGGAATACAAGGATATGAACAAACTGGGGACAGGCGTTTATCGGTCGGAGGATGGCGGAGAAAGCTGGGTTTATGTGAACAGGTATAACAACAGGCCGTTCTACTACAGCCAGATCTACATCAATCCAAATGACGACCAACGTGTGTATGCGATGGGGAGCAGGGCTCAGGTCTCCTTGGATGGAGGCAAGACTTTCGAGGAGGGAATGCCAGGAATTGCGGGCGATTTCCATGCCATGTGGATCGACCCCCACGATAAAGACCGTTATTATATCGGCAACGACAAGGGCATTTCCATCACCCATGACCATGGGGAACATTTCAATTTTTTCGATAATTTTTGCATCAGCCAGATCTATGCGGTGTCTGCCGACAACCGGGACCCCTACTATGTCTATGTGGGACTCCAGGACAACGGTGTTTGGGGGGCGCCGTCGAACAGCAGAGATTTTAACGGCATCCTGAATGATCACTGGTTCAAATTCCATAGCGGGGATGGCTTTTATACGGCGGCTGATCCGGAGGATTGGACAACCGTCTACACAGAAAGCCAGGGCGGGCGAATGCGCCGCAACCACGCGATCTTCCGGCAAAAATCGGTCAATATTACTCCCAGTAAAGATAACACAATCAACTGGGATTCAATGGTCCCTGAGGAGAAGGATGAGGAGCGGCCTGTTTTCCGCACGAACTGGAACACGCCTTTTATCGTCTCTCACTTCAACCCCCATACGCTTTATTATGGAGCGAATTTCCTTCTTAAAAGTGTGGACAAAGGCAAACACTGGACGATCATCAGTCCCGATCTCTCCACTCAGGATCCTGAAAAAACATACAGGGAGAGCGGCGGATTGACCCGGGACGTCACCCGGGCTGAAACCCATTGTACGATCGTCACGCTATCGGAATCCCCGCTCCAGCAGGGGATGATCTGGGCCGGAACCGATGACGGCAATGTTCAGCTCACACTGGATGATGGGAAAAAATGGACAAATGTTCGCGGAAATATCGGAGATGTGCCACCAGAGATCTGGGTGAGCCGTGTGGAGGCCTCTCATTTCGAAAAGGGAACATGTTATGTCACCTTCGATGGTCACAGGAGCGATATATTCGCACCTTTTGTGTATAAGACCAAAGATTTCGGAAAGACTTGGACAAACATCACAAGCAACCTCCCCCAAAATCATCCTGTCTATGTGATCCGCGAAGACCTCAAAAACAGGGATCTGCTTTTTGTGGGAACAGAATTTGCCGTTTTTGTGTCTATCGATGGAGGGCAGTCCTGGAAACGGCTGATGAACGGAATGCCGACAGTGGCCATCCATGATCTGCTGATACACCCCAAGGATAACGATCTGATCGCCGGGACTCACGGCCGGGGCGTCTGGATCTGCGACGATATCACACCCCTCCAGCAGTTGAGCAAAGATTGTCTCTCATCAGAAGCCCATCTCTTTGAGGGTCCTGTAGCCACCCGGTGGCATGGGATCAGCAGAGGAGCGACGCGGGGCCATCAGCTGTTTATCGGGCCAAATCCTCTGTCCATGTCGCAGGTACCCCCGAATAATTCTCCGACGGATATCGCCAACTCTGCCACAATCAACTATTTCCTGAAAGCGAGTCTGAATGAGAACCCAATCCTGACGATCAAAGATCTGAAAGACGAGAGAACTTTAACTGCCTCCCTCGAGAATTCTCCCGGAATCCATCGCTTTCGTTGGGATATGCACTTCGATCCCAGTGAAGAGCAGAAAAAGGAGTTTCTCGAAAAACTGGAGAGTGTTTTTTCCCAGTTGAAAGAGCGTGTGGATAAAGACCAGAAGACGTTGCTTGAGAGTTTGTACAAAAAGTTCAAAAGCGCTCGAACAGTCAAAGAACTGAATGGAGTCAGAGAGGATCTCATTGAGAACTTCAGGATTTTTGCTCCGCGCAGAGGCTTTTTCGGAGAGCCCCTCAGGGGTTCGGAGGCGGGAGCTGGGGTTTTCAGAATGACCTTGACTGCGGGCGGAAAAACCTATTCTCGGTATCTCGAAATTCGCAATGATCCTTTATTGAAAAAATAGGAGAGCAACGAAAGGTTATAAGGAAAAACTTTCCTCTTCCTTAATTCCTAGTAAACTGCTAAAATTTGCAGTCAAAAAAATGAAGATTCTCAATCCTGTCAATCACTGGTTAGCCAGCCGTTTCGTTGCGGATTTTGACAATACCGACAACAAGCAGGTTCGTGTAAGATATGGCCTGCTTGCAGGCTGGGTATCGATTCTCGCAACACTTTTGCTCTTTATTGTCAAAATGACTCTGGGAGTGGTGTCGGGCTCGGTGTCGATCATCGCCAATGCCTTTCATCTGCTTTCTCATCTCGCCAATTCGATCATTCTGGTTGTGACCTTTTGGGCAACAGCCCGACCAGCCACAGAGAAAAATCCCTTCGGACACGGCCGCATGGAACATCTAGCCCCCCTCATCATGTCGATCTTCCTTTTTGTATCAGGAATACAGCTGGCAGAGCACTCATTCCATCAAGCCCTCGATCCCCATGAAATCCACTTTTGGAAGGCATTGCCTTGGATTCTGTTCGCTTCCATAGTGGTCAAACAGTGGCTCAGCCAATTTATCACATATCTCGGGAATCGGGTTCACTCCCATGCGATTTTGGTCAATGCTTTTCACCATAAGATCGAAGCGGTGATGAGCCTTACGGTCATCGGGGGATTGGTGGCTAGCCATAACTTCCATCATCCGGAGATCGATGGGTACATCGGCATTCTGGTTTCTCTCTGGCTACTTTATCTTGGATTTACGCATGCGAGAGAGGCAATCGTTCCCATTTTAGGTCAAGCCCCCAGCAAGGACATGTTAAGGAAGATCAGAGAGACCGCAAAATCTGTCGATGGTGTTGAGGATGTTCATGAGATTATCGTGCATGATTATGGCTCCATGTACATGATGTCTATGCATATCGAGATCCCGGAAAAATTCAGTTCGGCAGACATGCATGAGATCGCGGAAAGATGTGAAAGGAAGCTGCGGAAAACCTTTGGTGGGGAAGTGGTCTGCCACACGGATCCTCTCCTGGAGATGACTCCAGAGATACAGGCGATCGAAGATCAGTTCCATCGTATTGTTAAGGATTATCCCAAAATTGTTGGCTATCACGATTTTAGAGTGATTGCCGAATCCTCGGAAAAGGTCATCATAGCCGCAGACATCGACGTTACAGAAGATGTCCCGGAGGACGATTTTAAATCCATTCGGCGGGAAGTCGCTGAGAGAATTCTAAGAGAAATTCCGAATATCGCCTACTCGACTCTTTACATCACTCCTAAATACTCATATTGATTCATGCAGAGACCGTTCCCAAAATGGTCCGATCGGGAATGAATACCAAATAAAACCCTATTATCTAACATGTAACGAGCTGTTTTATTACTGTTTTGTGAAGCGAAGGTTCTTGACACGGCCGGCATCGAGGAGAAAGCCGGTGATTTCTTTTTCCTCATTCCGAACAAAACGGACTCTCAGATTGCCGACCTGGAAAAAATCCAAATACAATGCTTTAAAGAGCATGGGAGATGCTCTCTTGTGGGCAAAGCGTAATTTACCATCTTCGAGCCGTATCTCGAATGTCACATGCAACTCATCGCTGTAGAATTGTCCTTGGTATTCGGAAAGCTGTTTATCGCTAGGCGCCTCCACATCGGATGCCACAAATGTCCGAGGCCTTTTACCAACCTCATAGATGTGGAGAAAAAGCGGCATATCGAATTTTTGTCGTTCGAAACGGATATTGTACCTTGGAGATATATTTTCAACGATAAACTCGAATCCGCTGAGAGGAGCCAGGGGATAATCTCTGTTTTGAAGCGAGATTAAGAGCTTCTCTTCTTTTAATAATATTCGGATTTTTTCACCAGATTCAAACCGGATGTATGAACCTGTTTTGCTTTTTAAATCTTCTATGGGAAGGCTGACGGTTTTAAATTTTTCAGCTTCTTCCTTTTCTTCTGTGAAAAAATCGGAAAGATAGACTTCTGCCACACGTTGCGAGAGTATCGTTGGATTGAAAGAACTTAAATTCGAAAGACAGATAACAGAAAAATTGTGCTCGGGAAAACGGATATGAGCTGATTTGTACCCCCCCAATGATCCTCCATGGCCGACTGTCCTCAGACCTTTGTAGCTTGAGATGTCCAGGGCGAAGGCATAGTCGAGCTTTATCCCGTTATTTAATGTTCCCACGGTGTGCATGAGATCATAGATCTCTTTACCTCCCACTTTGTGGTGATAAAAATTCTGGTCCCAGAGATAGAGGTCTTCCACAGATGTGAATAATCCACCCGAACCCACACAGTCGAAAGTGGAGATGAAGTTTTTGTATTGTCCTCCTCCTTGAGCCAAATATCCAGTCGCTCTGTTTTTGATGAGCTCTTCATAGTTGTCGTGGAAGCGGGAGTTTTTCATCCCGAGAGGCTTGAAGATCTTTTCTTCAGCATACTGCCGGAGTGTTTTCCCGCTTGCCCTGTGGATGATGACCGACAGGAGAAAATATCCCGTATTGCTGTAGAGATACTCATCCCCGGGTTTGAAGTTAAGCTCCTTTTGACGGATGATAAGTTCGAGAACATCCTCTTCGTGGTAAAAGCCGAAGGGGATGCCCGCAATATCTTCCAGAGTGAGATAATCGCGGATGCCGCTTGTGTGATGAATAAGGTGTCGCACGGTGATGGGAGTCCCATAGTCAGGAAGTTCCGGGATATACTTCCGCACATTGTCGTCCAAAGCGAGCTTCCCCTCCTGCGTCAAAAGGGCTATACACATCGTGACAAATTGTTTGGAGACAGATCCGATATAGAACACGGATTGGGGTGTGATGGGCACACTATTCTCCAGGTTGGCCATCCCGTATCCGCGCTTATAAATGATCTCTCCATCTTTGACGATCGCCAGAGCACAACCCGGCGAATCGGGCTTATCCCAATTCGCAAAAATCTTGTCAACCTTATCTGAATTCTCATCGGCGAATGCACTACTTAGGATGATCAGAATACAGATAAAAAAGAGTGAAAATTGAATGTGGTTTTTTGACCTCATTTTGGGTGATCTCCTCTGTGAGTCGAAGAGGTAAAGTATATTGTTCTGATTTCAGGATGTCTACTTTTTTATGGCATTAAAATGGTTCTATTGCTTCAATCTCACCAATCTTGCTTTGGCATTCTCCACCTCAGCGATCCCCGGATCAGCATCCTTCCACAGTTCGAGGAATTTTTCATAGTTTTCGATGGCTTTGGATGCCGCCTCTTGCTGTTCATGGATTTTCCCTAACATATAGAAGCTCTTGGCATAAATATCGCCATAGGCTCTTCTTCCAACAGTTAACTGGGTTATTCTTTCATATTCCTTTGCAGCATTCTCCAGGTCTCCGGACTCAAAATAGGCTGAAGCCAGAGAATCAACAAAATCTGCGCGCTTGTGAGTAGGTCCAAAAGATAGCAGAGAGATCGCTTTCTGAAATTGTTCTATGGCCTTAGCATAATTCTTTTTTTTGAGTGCGATGCGGCCCGCTAGGTGATAATAGAGTCGAATAATTTTTTCGTTCAATCCTTCCTCGATCATACTTTTTAACTCATCGGCCGTCCTCTGGGCTTTAGCCAAAGAATTCATTTCTAGAAGAACAAGCCCTTTGTAGTGCAAGGACAATCTTTCTATAGCCAAATAATCAGTCTCTCTAGCAATGTTTATAGCTTCCTCATACGCTTTTAATGCGGCCTTAAGGTCTCCTGATGTAAAATAACTACATGCAACTTCAAGATGGCTTGCTGATTGAATCGCTCTGTCACGACCGCTTTTTACGAGAGCCAGAACTTGCTTATCCATTTTAAGAGCATCTCTAAATTTTCCTTGATGTTGATACAGATTTGACATTCCCATTCTACTCCTCGCCTGTGCCGCAGCTCCTCTCCCTTTCCGCATGTTGTGGTATTCCTCTTCAGCTCTTTTTAGGTCTCCCTGGTAGAGATAAATATCCCCTTTTAGCTCAAAATTATTCCAATCGTATGGGTCGAGATGGAAGGCTTTGTTCGCTTCATCTAAGGCAGCGTATAATTGTCCTTGATCGATATAAATGGTGGCCAAGCTCCTATGTATATTGTCAAGATCACTGTAATTGTCGAGGTAGTACTCAAGAGTTTCCTTTGCTTCTCCGTACATTTGTTTTGCTCGATATGCGTTTGCCAACGCGGTATATGTGCCAATGAACTCTGTTTTATATTTTTTGGCGATCTCATATCGCTCAATAGCTTTATCCCATTGGCTAAGGTTAGCGTACTTTAATCCTAGATTATGGTTTCCTGTTGTATCTCCTGGGTAAAGTTCCAGTAATTTATGAAAAGCTTCAAAAGCCTTATCATACGTTTTCTCTTTTCTTCCGTAGAAATCGCCCATGATCTGATAGCGTTCTCTCTCTGGCAATCGATCAGATAATTCTAAAGCTTTGGCCATATATTCATCAGCTTGAGCATAAAAATAAAGATTGTAACAGCTTATCGATAAAGATCGGTAAGCCATGGCGAATTCAGGATCGATCTCGATGGCTTTCGTCATGGGAGGTATACTTTCCCTGTAGGCCCCGTTGTGTAAGAGTCTCCTCGATTCAAGATAGTATTTGAAAGCTTCAGGCGAACTCGTTGTGATGTCTTCGATGTTTTCATCGATATCGGCCGCTATGTCTTCGGCAGAAAGGGCGAAATTCGATTTAATCGTTGTTGTTATCCGATCCACCATGGAAAAAATACTTTTCTCGCCGGTGCCTTCGAACATCTCTGATCTCACACGTTTCATCGTGTTGGCTTCATGCAGCATCACGCTGATGCGGAAGGCATCTTCTGCCTTGGTGTAGTTTCCTTGCAGTATGTGAGATGCCCTTCCCTGGGAGGCCACATCCCTTAAGGAATTAGAGGAATAATTCTTCGCCTCCAACAGATCGAGATCTTCCAGTATGTTGAAGAGTTTATCTCCTCCTACGACGTCAATATACTTGGATTGGGCAAGATCAGTTATTAACAGATCAGAAATGGCCTTACGGTAATGATCTAAGTTCTCATCCCCCGTGTTGTTCTCAAAATACATAATGACAAGTGAAGGCCTTCCAGTTGGAGGAGGAATGGTTTCTTTGGGGGACAGGATCTGCCAGAGAACCACCGCAACAATGGCGAACCCGACAACAATTACTACTGGAACGAATAGCTTTTTTGGGCTTAACTGAACAGTGATTTCCCTCGATGTCAAAGGCTTCCTCTCAGGGATCTTTTGTTCAGTCGTTGGGATGCCTTCCTCGATATTGGTTAATTCTGCCTTCACTTCCCCAGCGCTTTGGTATCGCTTTTCTTTATCCTTCTCTAAGCATTTCAAGATCACTTTGCTCAGGTCGTCCGATAGTTGAGAATTCAGCTCTTTTGGATCTTTCGGTTCTTCAGTCTTATGTTTAACGGCAATGGTTAAAGCTGTATCCCCTTCAAAAGGCACTCTTCCCGTCACCATCTCATAGAGGATAACTCCTAGCGAATAGATATCTGAGCGTTGATCGACCTCCTTTCCCTCAACCTGTTCGGGAGACATGTACTCTGGCGTCCCGATCATTACGCCTGCGCCGGTGATTCCTTTTTCTTTAAGTGAGCGGGCAATACCGAAGTCCATAATGCGAACACTGCCTTCCCGGTCTATCATAATATTGCTGGGCTTCAAATCTCTGTGGATCACCTCCACTTTATGAGCTTCTGCCAATCCATCGCAGACCTGTTTAGCTATGGATAACGCTGTCCCTGTCCCCAATTTTCCCGATTGTCTGATCAAACCTTTGAGGTCCTGGCCGGACACATACTCCATGGTGATGAAGTGAGTCCCATCGGCTTCATTGATGTCGAACATCTTGCCGACATTCTTGTGGGTGATCTTACGGGCGATCCTCAGCTCATTGCCAAACCGCTCCAGTGTTTTTTTATCCGATGCAATCTCTGGTTTTATCAGTTTTAACGCGACCTTCTCCTTGATCTTTGTATCGGTGGCCTTGTAGACTCTTCCCATCCCTCCTCTTCCCAGCTCTTCGATAATCTGATACCTTTCTGCAAAGGTCGAGCCAGTGGTGAGCTCTTCTTTGGCGGCTTCAAGAGTCTTCGTAGGAATAGGTGTTGCTTCAGATTCTTCCATCCGTGTACCACACTTTTTACAGAACTCAGAGTCTTGAGTGTTATCGGTTCCGCAGTTGGAGCACTTCACTTCCATGTGTTCCCCCTATTTTTTATCGAAAAAAGAATATCAATTAATCTGAATCGAGTCAATTGGAACTTGGACTTGTGTCAACGCAAAGTGAAAATGTTCGGTTCTTAACAAAATGAAAATGTCCGGGCTTCTCCCACACGAAAATTTCCTGTACTGTGCCATGTGAAAATTTCCGGTTTTATGCCCCTGGATTAAGCCGCAGCTAGCTTTTCAAAGGAAGAGATTGACTGGAGGAGGAATTTGAATATCCTAAGAGTGTGATATCTTGGATGGAAGGATGATGATGCCGAAAAAAGTGCTTTATCTGTTTCTCTGTGGGATATGTGTTATGGGACTGTTGAATTGTGGAGAGGGGAAGTATGCGGACGCCAAAAAAGTGACAGTCAAATATCTGGATGCCATGGAAGCTTTTGCATCCGCTGTAGAAAACGCTGACAGCTCGGAGGTGCTCGTAAGTGCCGTTGATGAGTTTGCTGAAAAGATGGATGAGCTGAGACCGGAAATGGAAGTCATCGGAAAAAAATATCCCGAGCTCACAGATGCGGCAATTCCTCCAGCTGAGATGGAAGACCTGGCGCATCGAATGAATACCTTGAGCCAGAGACTCATCGCCGCTCAAAGCAAACTCATGGAATATTCATCTGATCTGGAAGTCCAACAGGCCCTTCAAAAACTCCAAAACATTAAATGAATTAGAGCCTTCTACAAATCCTTGATGTCTTGAATACGGAATAGCGCTTTTAGGTGATCAGTTTGTATGATGGAAAAAACCGTGAGAAGGGCTTGACGGGCATGGTACATCTCCCATCGGGAGATGTGAGGAAAGCCCGGATCCGAGTGAAGTTTCCTCGCTGGGGAAACTGAACGTGTTTTTGAAATCATATAATCTGATCACTCAGAACAACTAACATCACGTATTTGAAGATGCATCTAAATGCTATTGGAATTTGATAATTTCGGAGTGTTGAATTACAATCTATTCCCTATTCGAATGAAAAAGGAGTGGTTCATGAATAAACGGGGAATTGTCGCTTTTTTTCTTTTAGCGCTATTTGTGTTGCTCACGCAATTTTATTTCGCAGATGAGGGAATGTGGCCCATCAGCGAGATCAATAAGCTGAATCTGAATGCTAAAGGTTTGGAAATATCTCCAGACGAGATCTTTTCGCCCGATGAACTCAGTCTGATCTATGCGGTCGTCCAAGTTGGAGCTACAGGTTCTTTTGTTTCTCCCGATGGATTGATCATCACCAACCATCATGTGGCCTACCGGCCGGTTCAGGTGGCCAGCACCAAAGAGCATGATTACATCAAACATGGCTTTCTCGCAAAGGATCGTTCCGAAGAGATCCCCGCGAAAGGCATGACCGCTCGTATCACCGAATCATTCAAGGATGTCTCCAAAGAAGTCTTGAGTGTCGTCAAGGAGGGTATGGACCGGGCAGAGAGGACCAAAGCCATCGATAAGCGAAAAAAGGAGATCGTCGCCAAAGCAGAAAAGAAAAACCCGGGGAAACGTGCCGAGGTTTCCGAAATGTTCAGCGGGAAGTCCTATGTGCTCTTTATGTACACTTACCTCAAAGACATCCGGCTTGTCTATGTCCCCCCTCGCTCCATCGGTGAATTCGGAGGTGATGTGGACAACTGGATGTGGCCGCGGCACACGGGTGATTTCTCGTTCTTGCGGGCCTATGTGACCCCCGATGGATCTCCCGCAGACCACTCGCCTGAGAATATCCCCTTCCATCCAAAACGTTATTTTCAAGTGAATCCAGACGGAGTGAACGAGGGAGATTTTGTTTTCATGTTGGGATATCCCGGCCGGACATACAGGCATCAGACTTCTCATTTTTGGGCGTATGACGAAGAGGTGCGAATGCCTTATGTCGTGGATTGGTACGGATGGCAGATTGCACTCATGGAAAACATGGGGAAGGGCGACCGCGAGATAACGCTCAAACATCTATCACGGATCAAAGGTCTTTCCAACACCATGAAAAATTACCAGGGAAAACTCAAGGGGATGAAACGACTCGGTTTGGTGGCAGGGAAACGGGAGGAGGAAAAAGCCCTGCAAGAGTATATTTTGGCTGAAGAGAGCCGTGCAGCGAAATATAAGGATGTCATCAAACAGATGGGAGAGCTCGCTCAAGATATGCGCGAGAGGGCAGAATATGAGCTGATCCTCAACTATCTCGGACTAAGCGCCATTTTAACATCTTGTGGTTGTACGGTGTATGAGGCGAGCATAGAACGCACAAAACCGGACCTGGAGCGGGAGTCTGCCTACATGGATCGAAATTTTTCCCGGACAAAGCAGAGGTTGTTTCTGTCACTCAAAAATTACTATGAGCCTACGGATAAAGCTGTCCTCAGGGAGATGCTCAAAAAAGCAGCCCGACTTCCGGGTAAGCTTCGTATTCCCGCCGTAGATGCTATCATCAACGAAAAGGATCCGGAAAAGGCCATCGATATGTTTGTGGAAGAGGCCTATGCCAAGACTAAACTCAATGATGAATCCGTTCTAAAAAGAGCCTTCGCAATGTCCACAGAAGAGCTCGAAAATATGGAGGATCCTTTTCTTCAATTGGCTGCGGACCTTTACCCTACTTATTTGCTCCAAAGAGAGACAAGTAAAGCGCGCAAAGGTCTTTATGATCAGCTCTATGCCCAGCTTCTCGATGTCAAACAGGAGAACCTCAAAAAGGATTTTATCCCTGATGCGAACCGGACGCTGAGACTCACCTACGGCCGCATCCGCGGCTACGATCCCATGGATGCCGTCTATTACAATCCTGTCACGACCCTCGATGGTGTCGTCGAAAAATCGACAGGGGAGGAACCCTTTGATACGCCGGAAAAAATTTTCGAATTGTACAAAGCCAAGAATTTCGGCCGATTCGTCCACCCCGATACAAAAAGTGTTCCTGTGTGCATCCTCTATGATATGGACACAACAGGAGGAAACTCCGGAAGTCCTGTTCTCGATCGACGGGGACAGCTCGTGGGTGTGA
>JASFPP010000063.1:0-18808 GCA_050115915.1 Candidatus Aminicenantota bacterium | reverse complement strand
CGAGAGCCTGATGGCTTTGCTGAGGTCGCTGTCTCAAACATGGAAGGGAAGATTCGCATTCTTTACCGTGTGGAGAACATGAAGGAAGCGTATCCGATTCCCTACTGTTGGTTGCCTGACGGCAGCGCCATTGTGGCCAGTCTATTGAATCCGGATATGACTGGAACCCTGGGACTTATTCCACTGTCAGGAGGGTCCTTTAAAGTGCTACATTCTTTGAGGGGAGCTGTTGAAAAATTTGTGAAGATCGCAGATGCTTCACCGGATGGGCGTTATATCGTGTTTCAGGACAGGGATTCGGGGGGTAAGCATGACCTTTATATTATCAGTACGGACGGGAGCTCGCTTGAAGAGTTGAGCGATCACCCCGCTGATGAGGGATCTCCGCGTTGGTCACCTGATGGGAAACATATTGTTTTTTTAAGTAAGAGATATGGCACTCCAGCCCTCTGTGGTATCGCTGTCAAGGATGGAAAACCTGCAGGGGTGCCTTTTTTAATAAAGAGGGGAATCTTCCCATTGCTCAACTGGACAAGGAAAGGATTGGCTTACCATAAATCTCTGTATGTCAGGGACATTTTCACTGTTTCTATTGATCCGGAGACTTTGGAGAGAAAAGAAAAACCACGCCAGCTCGACTACACACCCACTGGAGCCAATGTGTGTCCTTCCTGGTCGCCCGATGGGAAAAATCTGGCGTTTGGCTCACTGAACCACCCGTCTGGAGGAAGGAAAATTGTTATTGTACCCATTGATGGGGGAAAACCTAGAGAGTTCATCAATCCTGACACAAATCAGAAAATTGGGATTCTTCATGACCTGCGCTGGTTGCCGGATGGCAGCGGCCTCAGTCTTTCTGGCCTGGATAGGAATGGGAGAGTGACTCTGTTTCAACTCGATTTTGGAACAGAAAAGTGGAAAGAACGGCCGATTCCCGTCGAAAAATGGACCCGGACGGAAAGGAGCAGCGATGGCAAATCATTTCTGTATGCCCGTCATGGCTCCTTTCATGATGAGCCGGGCATAATCGAACGCAACTTGGATACAGGGGCTGAACGCTATGTATACAAACCGGAAGGAGAACGCGGGAGCGTCTTTCGTCAGCTCAAATTCTCGAGGGACTTCAAAAAACTGGTTTTTACAGAGGACCATGCAAGAATAAAATTGATAGATATGGAGACCGGAAAGCATCGTGATTTATCATCTGAATACCATGGCAACTTGGCTATTTCGCCTGATGGAGAACACATTATTTCAACAGGAATTCCTAATAAGTTAGGGCATTCCACTGCTGTATTTGTCATTTCGGCCGCCGATGGTTTTGCCAGGAAGCTTGATCTGGGATTTCCCAAGAACACCACATTTGCTGATATTGACTGGTCACCAGATGGCGGTCAGTTCGCTTTTGTGGTCGGATCGCAAAAATTCGAGATCCATATGATGAAAGAAGCCATTCCTAAATAGAGTTTGAATAAAATCTGAGAATATATTTTTATCTGTTGCGTCGATGTTGCTGCAGAAGTCATCAAGAGCTTGCCATCCATGAGTGGAAATTTGCTATATGATACCCAGACAGCGATATTGATGCGAGAGCATGGGATCAGAACAATCTACACAAGAGACACTGATTTTTTTCGCTTTCCCTTTCTAGAACCCGAAGATCCGATAGCTTGAGCGAATTCATCTAAAATCAGATCACATGAAGAGACATTCACATCTTGTGCTCTGGGAAAAATTTAAGATCAGGGCGGCTCTTTCTTGGGGAAAAAGAGCCGCCCTTTCTATGCAGGAAGTAATAAATAAAGAGATTGCGTTATAAGCTTTTTATATTTAAATAACATAACCTATTATGTTCTTCCGCTAATGATTCTTAACAGGTCGGACAACATCCGCCAGTGGAACATGCACCGCCAGAACTGCTCGGGGTTGTGGATAAACCCATACGGCAACTGAATGAGCTCATCTTCTTTTCGATTTTAGTTGAACCGCATTTGCTGCACTTGAGTTCGGCTTTGTCGGATGTCACTCCCACCAATAGATCGAATTCGTTTTGACATTTATTGCATCTGTATGAGTAAATCGGCATTTTATTCTCCTTTTCAGAGTAGCGCTCGGTTTATCTCAAGCTTGACTGAGCAAACAGATCTTATTATAATTGCTAGTAGCAACATTTGTCAAGGAGAAATATTTTGAGTGACGAAAAATTAATCGATGTCTTTACAGAACTCAAAAAAGAATGTGCTGCCCTTGAAGAGCGAATAATGAAATCTCTGGATCTTTCGGAAGCGGAATACAAAGGTCTTCTCTGTTTGAGCAAGGATGAAAAAATCACATGTCAGGAATATTCTGAGAGAATGAGCTTGTCCGTTTCTAGAGGGAGCCGTGTGATCGATCAGTTGTTCGAAAAAGGTTATCTTGACCGTGTGGATTGTTCCGAAGACAGGCGCTGCAAGAATGTAAAACTCACAAGAGATGGAGTTATGGTCCGTAGAGAAATAGAAAAGCAAAGACAGGAGTGCGAACAAAAACTAACAGCAGATTACTCAGATCAAAAAATAACAAATCTGAAAAATGACTTGAGGCGATTGATCCTCAAGTTCTGATCATTTTATAAAACGCAATTCTCCTCGTATTTACTGCTCCATAGATTTTTTCCCGGAAATTTTTATGCTCACGATAGAAGTTGCGATATCTTTTATCTCTTTAATAGAGACTCTAATGTAAGTCTTGATCGATTCTTTGAGTGGATCAAGGTTGAGATAATCAGCGGGGAAAGGGGTTTCATCGAGGACTTCGACGTCTTTAAATCCTGCATCTTTTATGGTGGATATATAATTTTCCTTGAGCAAAGCTCCTGATACGCAGGAAACATAGGCGTCGATCGATTCTTTGATAGAATGCGAAAGATCTTTGAGGAGGACAATGTCCGAGACCATGAGCCTTCCTCCCGGTTTTAGCACCCGGAATGCTTCCTCGAAAACTTTTGGTTTATCTGGGGAAAGATTGATGACACAATTTGAGATGATTAGGTCTACGGACTCATCTGGGATAGGAAGGTTTTCAATTTCGCCGAGTTTGAACTCCACATTTGTGTAGTTGCCTTTTCGGGCGTTCTGTCTGGCTTTATCCACCATTTCAGGTGTCATATCGACGCCAATAACCTTTCCGGTTGGGCCAACTTGATTGGCGGCGAGAAAGGAATCGAAACCGGCTCCGGCACCCAGGTCAAGAACTGTCTCTCCCTCTTTGAGTGATGCCAAAGCGATGGGATTCCCACATCCTAGCCCCATGTTGGCTCCTTCGGGGATTGACTTTAGTTCTTTATCGCTGTAGCCGATGTGTTGGCTGATGGTTCTTACCATGTCTGTGGCGCTACAGCATGTTGGAGATGGCCCACAGCAGGAACCACCTTTAGATGCGATCGATCCATATCTATCCCTTACAGATTCTTTGATTTTTTCCTCTTTCATTTTTAGATCTCCTCATTCTTATTGGCCGTCATTTTTTGGCGTCCTGGTTTTTGCTCTCTCTATTTTTTCCTTTCTGGATTTCGTCTCCCTTATTTAGACATCTCCTCCATTATGGGGGAGAGGAGATCTTTCACCATGCCCGCGAATGCGTCTGCCTTGATCAGGTTGATACAGCAGACCTTGCCGGCCTTTTCCCAAACGATGACAGCCATCTTGTCGCCAGGTTTGATGTTGGCTCTCTCTCGGATCTCTTTGGGGAGAACCATCTGTCCCCGCTCATCCACACTTGCAACCGCCTCGACCTTGCAACAGGAGAAATTCATCTTGTCGGTTCCACAGGCGGATTGAGTTTTTTCTTTTGTGTTCATGGAAGGTCTCCATCTGTGTGATTATCAAAAATATCAGATAATTCAGAAATATCAGAATAATCTAAAAAGATCCAGGTGTCAAGGTTTTTTCTCTGGAAAATTTGTCAACGATTTAATATTCTTGGGATGCTCGATCAATTTGTTCCAAGGAGATTCGGCATGGATAATAAAAAATCTCTTGTCAGCAAGGCATTCTTTGCGTTCCAGAATGAGGCCCCACAGCATGCACAGGCTTGGATGACCTGTGTAAAGGGCCTTGCCGCTGCGAGTTCACTTGATGAGAAGACTAGAGAGTTGGCTTATATAGCGATACTTGCTGTTTTAAGGAACGAGAGTGGTATCCCCTTTCATGTGCAGGCCGCTAAAAAGGCTGGCGCTAAGAGGAATGAAGTCATCAGCGCTATCCTGTTGGGATTGACTCCTGCAGGTCATACGGTGACTCAAGTCCTTCCGGCCGCCATTGAAGCCTATGATGCAGAGTGAACTCCGTATGGAATTCCATCCCCTCACGTTAGATCGTTGGCAGGATTTTGAGAGGCTATTTGGGGTCAAGGGCGCTTGTGGGGGATGCTGGTGCATGTGGTGGCGTATAAAACGGTCCGAGTTCGAGAAGGAGAAAGGGGAGGGAAACAGGAGGGCTATGAAAGCCCTTGTCGAGTCTGGTATGATTCCGGGTATTCTAGCTTATGATGGGAAGAAACCTGTGGCCTGGTGTTCTGTTGCGCCAAGGGAGGAGTTTTCTGCTCTCAGTCGATCGCGGATCTTATGCCCGATCGATTCCCGTCCTGTTTGGTCAGTCGTCTGTTTTTTCGTTGATAAAAACTACCGGAATAAAGGATTGACAGTAAAGTTATTGAAGGCTGCGATCGGGTACGTCAAAGAGAAAGGGGGAAAGATAATTGAGGGGTATCCCATCGAGCCCAAAAGGAAACCGTGGCCTCCCGTTTTTTCTTCCACCGGTTTGTTGGCTGCCTTTAAAAAAGCGGGATTTAAGGAGGTTGCGCGCCGGTCGGAAACCCGTCCCATTATGCGGTTTGAGATGGAGTAAACAACGGACTATGACATTCTTCTGTGATTTATGCCATAATAGTGCCCCATGAGACGAAAAATAGAGATCGGACTCCTCGTTTTAGTTGTGGGCGCAGCCCTGGCTGCACTTATACTGACCGACAGTGGAAAATCCATCGAAAAGAAGCATCCTGGACTATCGATCGATGAGATTACAATCCGAAATGTGACAAAAGGGACCGTAAGATACACAATTAAGCCTGCTGATTCGTTCAAGGAACCCGAGAAAAAAAAGATAAAGCCAGGGGATATGCACCGCTACACGAGTAAAGTGACTTTAGATGTCACATATGAACGGGTTGGCAGGAATATCACGAGACACTTGGCCCCGGGGATACCTTATGCTTTTCGCTATGATGAAAACAACCTTGTCCATCTTTATGAGGGATCCCATGGAAGGAGCGATGTTGAAGATCTCGCGCCCTATGTGGCGACACCTAGGGAAATCGTGGAAAAAATGTTGCGGATGGCCAAAGTGGATGGCAATGATGTTCTTTACGATTTGGGGTGTGGGGATGGCCGGATCGTAATCACAGCAGCGAAAAAGTATGGTGCCAGGGGGGTGGGTGTCGATATCGATCCTGAGCGAATCAGAGAATCTCTGAGGGGGGCCAGAGAGGCGGGTGTGGATCATCTTGTTGAATTTCGTCTGGAGGATGCCACAAAGACCGATCTTACTGAGGCAACGGTCTTAGCATTGTATCTACTGCCTGAATCCAATGCATTGCTGAGGCCGAAATTCGAGAAACAGCTCAAGCCGGGGACGTACGTGGTTACTCATAATTACAGGATTCCAGGATGGGAAGAGAAAGAAATCGATGCTGTATCTATGGAGGACCTTCGCGGGAAAAACCATACAATTTTTCTCTATAAGCGATAATTGAGGACAAAATTCCAAATTTCTAAGGCAGGATTCGTTTACCGGAGGGGCCGATAATGTGTTGCAGGCCGTTTTGGAGACATTCCAAAAAAAAGGGTGCCAGGTCCACTTTTTTTCTACCCCTGGAAATAGGTGCCTGACCCCAATTTTTTGTTCAGAAGTGCACAGGTTTTGTACGGTTTCGAACACCCTGATATCTTAAAAACTACCTCTCTCTCTGATTTTCGGAATGCCTGTTGTGGCATGTTAATTGCAGTACGGAATTAACATTGTAAAGTCTATTTCTAGCTAGAGGAGAGGTGCATGCGCAGGAACATTATTATCCGTAAGATATATTTTCATTCGCTCAGAAAAACAATTCTGTTTTTGGCTATGGGTCTGTTAATCTCCACAAGCCTTTTTGCCCAGAAGGAGACGATCGATTTTGAGTCCGATAAATGGATCCTCCGTGGGTCGAAGGTCGTGACCCATCTCGATCAGAAAAGCCTCCAAGGATCTGCGTTCCTTAAGGGCGTCGAATTCCAGAACGGAGTGATCGAAGTGGACATGGCGTTCGAGGGAAGCCGTGCGTTCGGAGGGATCGTGTTCCGGATGAAGATGACCAGGGATTACGAGCAGTTCTACATTCGGCCCCATAAATCTCGATTTCCCGATGCTCTCCAGTACACGCCTGTTACGAAGGGCTTATCCAGCTGGCAACTCTATAGCGGCGAGGGATTCACGGCAGTTGCAGAGATTCCCTATAATCAGTGGGTCCACGTCAAGCTTGAAGTGTCCGGCACACAGGCGAGGGTATACCTCGACAATGCGGAAAAACCTGCCCTTGTCGTTCACGACCTCAAACATGGCCTGAGTAAGGGCACCATCGGCCTCATCGCTCCCAACACGGGACTGATCCATTTTGCCAATTTCCGTTACAGAGAGGATAACGATCTGGTGTTCGACCCCCCGCCTGAGATTTCTCCTCCCTCTGGGATGATCACCGAGTGGGAGATCTCCCAATCCTTAAAGATCGCCCAGATCAACAGAGAGCTCGCTCCAGATCAACAGGACCTTCCAGAGATCAAATGGAAAAAGATCGAGAGCGATCCCATGGGTTTGGTAGATGTCGCCCGCCACATCATGAAGGTGGGACAGTCTCCTGACTGTGTGCTGGCACGAACCACGATTCCATCCGAAGAACCCGAGCTTAAAAAGTTAACTTTTGGATATTCGGACGAAGTGAGCATTTTCCTTAACGGCAAGATCCTGTTCCGGGGCAACAGTGAATTCCGAAAAAGAGATCCCCTTTTCCAGGGTATCGTGGGCCTGAATGATTCCGTGTTCTTACCCCTCAAGGCAGGACCGAATGAATTGCTCCTCATAGTCACCGAAACGTTCGGCGGATGGGGATTTATGTGCCAGCTAAGCTCTCCTGTGAAAAACATCATCCAGGCGCATGAAGGATTGACCCAGCAATGGGAGGCGCCGGTCAAACTGCAGATGCCCGAATCTGTTTGTTATGACAGGGCTAACGATGTTCTTTATGTCTCTAATTTTGGTGCGGGATCGATCTCCAAGGTGTCGCTCACCGGTGAGATCATCGAACAGAAGTGGGTGACAGGGCTGGCGCGGCCGACAGGGATTGCTTTGCTTAAAGGCAGACTTTATGCCGCAGACAGGCAGGGTTTAGTGGAGATCGATACGGAGAAAGCAAAGATTATCCAGAAATATCCCATTGCGGATGTCGGATTCGCCAATGATGTGGCCATTCATCCCTCGGGAGACATCTACATCTCCGATTCCCAGAAGAATGTGATCTACCGGTTCAGGGATGGAACTATAGAAACCTGGTTGAAAAGCGATGAGATCCTCGATCCTAATGGGCTTTATGCGGGAAAAGAGAGATTGATCGTTGGGACATCCAGGGATGGATGTTTCAAGTCTGTGAGCTATGCGGATAAGAGTACCCAGACAGTGCTCAATCTGGGAGCGGGCGCCATCATGGATGGTGTCAGGCCGGATGGGGAAGGCCATTTCCTCATGGGTGACTGGACCGGAAGGTTGTATCGGGTTGCAGAATCAGGGGAGAAAGTCGAAATTCTCAACACCCAAGAAGCTGCCATCAACATCGCTGACTTCGAATATATCCCGGAGAAAAAGTTACTGGTGATTCCAACTTTGGCCGGGAATGAAGTCATCGCCTACTCGCTTGAATGGGATTGATCCATTGAAATATTTATCTGATAGGGAGGTCATCATGAAGGGGCGAAGATTTTTAAAGGGGACGGTTCTCCTTTTGATATTGGGGACGGTTCTCTTTTTGGGATGGAAGGCGTTCGCTCAGGACGAAGAGATCGTTTTCGATTTTTCAGATCTTGACAGATGGGTAGTGGAGAGCGCGGAGACGGAGATCATCGAATACAGAGGAAAGGAGGCGCTCCGCATTAAAGGAGCTCCGGGTGAAAGGATCGCTTACCTGAAGGACTTCGAGTTTACTGACGGGATTATCGAGCTCGATATCGCTGCCATCCCTTATTACACGGGACTTGTGTTTCGTGTGCGGTCGGGACATGTCTATGAGGGCATCTATTTTCGCCCGCAAAACTCCCGGCACGAAGATCCAGTTCGGCGCGGCCACACCGTCCAGTACATCGCCAATCCCATGTACACCTGGTACTATCTGAGGGAAACAGCTCCTGAGAAATATGAAGGAGCCGCAGACATCTCACCCGATGAGTGGTTCCATGTCAAGGTCGTAGTTGCAGGCGAAAAAGCCGAAGTTTTTGTGAATGATGCCGGATCGCCCTGTCTTGTCGTCGATGATTTGAAACATGGAGTAAGCCAGGGTTCGGTCGGTGTCTGGTGTGGCAACACGTCGGCCGGTACATTCGCGAATCTCACCATAACTCCAGCGGCTCCAACCCAAACGGAAGAGACTCAAACAGCCTCACAGGAATTGGCAAGAAAAGCCACCTACACTCCTGAGCAAAAGTATCTCTTCGATGTTTTTAAAAGCCGTCGCTCGGTCAGAAAGTTTAAACCCACACCCATCCCGCAGGAGCACATCATGAAGATCCTGGACATGGCACGGACGGCCCCAACCTCGGGCAATCAGCAGCCCTGGAAGTTTTTGGTCGTTCAGGACCGGGATAGAATCCTCCGTTTGAGGGATGAGATCGTTGGCGCATCACTGGAGAGAGCAAAAAAGCAGGAAGGAGTCGACCCGAACAAGCTGGAATCGCTCAAAGCGCGCACCATGGAGAGGGTGGGAAACTATCTCTCCGCACCTGTCTATGTCGTTGTCCTTACCGATAAAAATTCGCGCTATCCCAGCTATAACATCAAAGACGGGTCGCTTGCGGCCGGTTACCTGATTCTTGCTGCCAGAGCCTTAGGGTATGGAACCGTGTTCATAACGGATGCGCTTCCTCCTGCGCTCGTAAAAAAAGCCTTTGAAATTCCCGATAACTTCGTGCAGATCTGCATCACACCCATCGGTATTCCCGAGGAATGGCCCGACCCTCCCGCAAAAAAGCCCCTCCATGAATTTGCCATTTTTGAGAAACTCATCCAGGGCGTTAATTATGTGGTTCCCATCAAGCGGAAAGCCATCACGCTCGACCCAAAATTTCTTGACGACTATGTCGGCCGGTACGAACTGAATGAAGATATTGATGTGAGGATCACCAAAGAGGATTCTCGTCTCTTTGTGCAAGCAACAGGACAGGCAAGGATTGAGATTTTTCCCGAAAAAAAGGATGAGTTTTTCCTCAAGGTTGCAGACATTCAGATATCGTTTGTCCGGTCCGAAGAAGGACAGGTGAAAGAACTCATCATCCACCAGGGCGAACAGGACACACCTGCAAAAAAGATCGAGTGAAACAAGAAGAGCCGCTAAGATGACAAAAAGAGAGCGAGGTTAGTTATGCTGGATAACACATTCGAGATCTTGTATTTAGTTTTTTTTGTCGCCGGTTGTTTTGTCCGTGCTATGGGCATTGCCAAAGGCAAAAAGTGGTGGCGTAAAAAGGAAGAGATTGTGGAAGATCGCAGGACCTGGGCGGACAGAATATTTCTGTTTTTCGGTTTCCTCGGAATGCAGGTCATACCTCTTATCTACATCCTCTCCTCCTGGCTCAATTTTGCCGATTACGGCCTGCCCGCAGAATTGAGTCGGATATTAGGAGGAATGGGTTGTGTCGTTTTTGCGGCGGCACTATGGGTGTTGTGGAGATCCCATGTTGATTTGGGGCGAAATTTTGCACCGGATCTCAAACTCAGGGAGGAGCACAAGCTTATCACAGATGGGATATTCCGAACGATGAGACATCCGATGTATGCCGCACACTGGTTGTGGGCTGTGGCACAGGCCATGCTTCTCCAGAACTGGATTGCTGGTTTGAGCATGCTGGTAGCTCATTGGCCGCTCTACTCAAGTCGCGTCACACAGGAAGAATACATGATGTGCGATAGATTCGGTGACGAGTATCGTGACTACATGGGAAGAACCGGACGGATCTTCCCTCGCTTGAAAAAGTGAGCTTTACTGTATCAAAAGCTCCCGCTATGCTGGGAAAAGTTCAAGCTGTAATTTCTCTGTCAATTTTTCACTTCTTCTGATTCCCTTTCTGTTCCTCATACTGGTTTTGCAGTCGATTCCCGGTCAGTTCTAGATCAGGGTATCCGTTCTGTCTCAAGGCTTCAAATACGACAACAGCCACCGCATTCGCAAGGTTGAGGGAGCGGGCCTCTCGACGCATAGGGATCCTGTAACATCTCGCCTTAAACTCTTCGAGGATCTCTTCGTGCAGCCCATACGTTTCTTTCCCGAAGACCAGGAAGACATTCCCTGAAAAGTTGATGATGTCATAGGATTGTGTTGCTTTTTTCGTGAATAAAAAGAGGTCTGTGGGGGAGTTTATTTTTAAAAATTCATCAAAGCTCTCATAATAGGCGACGTTTACTCTATTCCAGTAGTCCAATCCGGCACGTTTGAGGTGTTTGTCGTCAACAGAAAATCCCAATGGTTTTATAAGATGAAGCTTTGCCCCTGTAGCCATAGAGATGCGGGATATGTTCCCCGTGTTTTGAGGGATCTCGGGCTCATGAAGGACAATGTTGATGTGCAGCATGAATCACTCAGCAGTCGGTTTTTACCTATTGTATCAGAATTGACTCTGCGTTTCCCTATTCTTCGTTTCTGTATTTTTTCTTGAATATCAAGTACACAGGAATCCCGATAAGCACTGTCGCTATGGCAATCGAAGATTCCGTTGGGCGCTGGAAGAAGGCAAGAACAAGAATGGTAATCCCAGCAATGATGTAAAGAACCGGCGCCAAAGGAAAACCGGGCATTTTATACGGGCTTAATCTCAATCGCCGGACTTTAAACACACCTAAAACGGCAAGGAGTGGGAAAATTCCCAGAGAAAATCCCATGTAGGTGAGGAGCTGGTCGAATGTGCCGAAAAGGACCATGACCGCAGCGATAACTCCCTGAAGCACTATGGACTTTGCCGGGACACCGAATTTTTTGTGGACGTCTGCAGCAAACCGGAAAAAATATTTGTCTCTAGCCATCGAATAATAAACTCGCGGCCCCAGGATGATGTAGGCACTCAGAGATGAGAAAAGGGCAAAAGAGATCATGATGGAAATAATTTTTTCAAAGGACTGCCCGAATAGATTGCCTGCGGTAAGGCCTGCGATCGATATGACTCCTTCCATATCAGTAGGGGAGCTTGCATAGACATAGATCAGGTTGAGACAGAAATAAAGCAGAATGACGATCCCGGTTCCCATGATCAGAGAACGCGGAAGGTTTTTGGATGGATTTTTGACCTCTGATCCGATGTAGGCGGAGGCATTCCACCCGCTGTAGGCGAACATGATCCACATGAGTGAGAGGCCGATCACCTTCCATCCCCCCAGTCCAAAGTCGAAATCTATCCCTTGAGAAAAATGATCCCAGCTTCCTTGGCCAAAGGCAAATCCTGCAAAGATCAAGCCGACGATGAGGCCCACCTTGAGGATAGTGAGCACATTCTGGACGTTTGCACCGAATTCTAAACCTCTGACATGAACCGCTGTAAAAATCGCTATGACAAGAATCGCATAGAGTTTTTTCAGAATCGTGGCCTCGATGTCTGCGTCAAAGATCCCTAAGCGCAGAATTTCTGGGAAGGCTCGTGTTATGTAGGCCACAAACCCGATGGCAGAAGCAGCGATGGGAGCAGAAAAACCCACGAAAAAAGACACCCAGCCACTCAAAAAACCCAATGTGGGATGGTACAATTGTGAAAGAAAAGCATATTCACCACCCGCGCGGGGGATCGCCGCACCGAGCTCGCCATAGCTCAGTGCCCCGCAGATGGCAATCGCGCCCCCAACAACCCAGAGCAAGATCATAACGATGGGGTTTTGCAGATCCTTCATCAACAATCCTGAGGTCGTAAAGATCCCCGCCCCGATCATGTTGGCGATGACGATGTTTGTCAGGGGAAAAAGTCCCAGCTTTCGTGCAAGACCATTACCGTCTGTTTTATCATCCATTAGAATCAGACCTTATAAAGTCATCTTGGTGTTCGACCGAGTTTTAAATGTGCGATAGGCACTCTGTTCCATTTTTGGTAACCAACCAGAATAAACCATCTTCCACCAAAAATGAAGAAAAATTGTACCATTCAATAATGCCATACGTATTTAAGCCAGCATAGTTTCTATGCAAAGGTGACTGTCAGGGAAAATTTTTTACATTTAGTGAAAAAATTTTTCTTCCTGTCTGTAACCGCAGGAGGACAGTAAGCTTTTATTGATAGAAAATCTATCAGTTTTTATATATAATCTGAAAACTCTCTACTAATTGTGTTGATCAGGATGTTGAGATGAAGATTAAGTACCTCGACGGCCGCCGGCTCTACACCGCTTTTCTTGCCGGGGGCAACGCCGTCATCAGCGACAAAAACTATTTGAACAAGATCAATGTCTTTCCCGTTCCCGATTCCGACACCGGAACGAATCTGGCCTCGACCATCCGTTCGATATCCGAAAGGGCGAAGATGAGCCATTCCGCAGATGTTACTCTAAGGTCAATCGCTGATGCTGCCATCCACGGTGCGCGCGGCAATTCGGGACTGATTTTTGCCCAGTTTTTACAGGGAGTCAGCGACCAATTAAAAAACGTGACAAAGATATCGACCAGTAAATTTGGCGAATCCGTTAAAAGAGCGGCCCACTATTCCTACTCAGCGATCGTGTCTCCCGTCGAAGGAACGATGCTGACCGTTATGCGTGAGTGGGCGGATGCCGTCTATCAGCAGAGAGATAAAAAACGCGATTACACAGAGCTTTTGTCTTATTCGCTCCAGATCGCAAAGAGATCTTTGGCGGAGACGCCGAAAAAACTTGCTGTTCTGGCAAAGGCGGGTGTGGTTGACGCGGGAGCCAAGGGATTTGTCGACTTCCTCGAGGGAATAACCAATTTTATAAAAAAGGGGAGGCTGAAGGATCTTTCAAAACCGGAAATTTTATGGGAAGAATCCTCGCCCCATGTGCTGACCGATAGGGAGACCATAGACCACAGATATTGTTCCGAAGCTCTGATCGTCGGGGAAAAGATCGATGTCGATGGGATGAAGGAAAAAATTCGGCCCTACGGAAGTTCTGCTATTGTTGCCGGGACGTCGGGGAAAGCAAGGATCCATATCCACACCGATAAACCCGCAGAATTGTTCGCCCTGCTTAAAGATTATGGATCGATCATCGAGATCAAAGCCGATGATATGCGCAAACAACATGAGGCCAGCCACGCCCGAAAGACAGATATCGCCTTGGTCACGGATTCTTCATGTGATCTGCCCCAAGATGTGATCGATGATCTCCAGATTCACGTCGTTCCGTTCCATCTCTCTTTTGGAGATACGCTGTTTTTGGACAAGGTGACCATCCTGCCCGATCAATTCTACTCTCTTTTGGAAACACATAAAGAGCATCCCAAAAGCGCGCAACCTCCGCTCGGATCCGTTCAAAGCCTTTTTTCCTTTTTGGCCTCTCATTACGAATCCATCCTGGCTGTTCATATCTCCGATGGATTGAGCGGGGCTTTTAAATTAAGCCGGGAAGCTGCCAATGTTGTCCAGGATAAAAAAATAGATGTGTTGAATTCCAAACATCTCTCTGCGTCCCTGGGACTTATTGTGTTGCGGATTGCAGAGGCAATCAGAGTTGGCAAGCCACATGACGAGATCGTCGAAGCCTCTGAGGATTGGATCGCAAAAACGAGAATTTTGGTCGATGTCCAGACGCTCAAATACATGGTCCGCGGGGGAAGGGTGAGTCCTCTGAAGGGTTTTGTGGCGAAGGTTCTGAATCTCAAACCGATCGTATCTTTGGACCCTGAAGGGAAAGCTACCGCATCAGGCAAGTCTTTCAGCCGCAAGAGCAACATGAAGAAAATTGTCGGCAAAATTCGGAAGATGAGCCAAGAGCAAAAGATTTGGAATTACTCGATCGTCCATGCCAAAAACCCGGATAGAGCGGAAATGTATGCCCGGAAGTTGAAACAAGAGATCGACCGCGACCCACTTTATGTCATGGATATTTCACCGGTCATTGGCGTTCACAACGGAATCGGTGCCGTCGGCATCGCTTTGATGTTCGAATAAACTCAGTGATCTTTCGTATCTGATTTTCAAGGGAGATTGATCCGGAAAGCAACGCCACACATATCAAATGGAACAAAGAAAATCCAAAGATCTGGGTATTTTGGTCAAGGGCTTTTTGGCTCTAGTCATAATGCTCGCTCTTATGTTTTCGATTGCCGGCCGGATCAACTATTGGCAAGGCTGGGTGTTCGGGGTCGTGAATTTTTTTATAGTTTTAACCTTATTCCTTAAATTTCCCGATATATCGGAAATCATGAAGGAGCGGACAAAACCAGGCTCTGAAACGAAATGGTGGGATAAGCTTTTTTGGGCGTTTTTTGGACCGATGAATTTGGCGATCATTATCACTGCCACTTTGGATGCAGGGCGCTTTCACTGGAGTCATCCTATTCCTCTGTTGATCTATCCCTTGGGTTATGTCTTGTACCTCCTCTCAAGTTCCCTCCATTTTTGGGCGATCAAGGTCAATCGGTTCTACACGAGCACGGTGAGCATTCAAAGTGAAGATGGACACGAGGTTATAAAATCCGGACCTTACCGGTACATAAGACACCCCGGCTATTTAGGGATTGCCTTGATGGTTGTTTCGATCGCACTTGTTCTCGGCTCCTTGTGGGCTGTTGTCCCTTCCGCCTGTGTTGTTGTTCTTTTGATCTTGCGGACAGTTTTGGAGGACTCTGCTTTACAGAAAGAATTATCGGGATACCCAGCATATGCTAAAAAAGTCCAGTACCGGCTGCTGCCCAAAATATGGTAGTATCTATCCTCTATACTTGAATCTACAGGTATTTTATAATCCGAAAACTGTCCGGAATCAGCCAATGAACGAATGCAAACTGCCCTTAAGAGAGGATTGTCCCTCGTTTGACATCAGTTTTGGGCTGTGTTATAGAAAATGCCGGGGCTATACAAGGTATAAGCGATTATCTAATGCGACGTTATACCCTAACTATAAATCAAAAACTTGCTTGCAATGAGGAATTATCTGGAGGAAAGGGGGCTGGTCTTGCGCGATTGATCCAAGCGGGATTTCCCGTCCCCTCTGGTTTTGTTGTATGCGCACCGGCCTTGCAAGAATATTTACTACAGCAGTTAGCTCATACAAGTAGCGAGAATCAGCCGTTCACTCAAGAAACACTCGAAAATATTCGCACGCGTTTGCTGGATTCTGATCTGCCTCCTGGCATGAAAAACTCAGTATCCGGAGAATATAAAAAATTGGGGGGGAAGGTTGCAGTCCGGTCATCTCTGCTCGAAGAGGATTCCTCAGCCGGATCTTATGCCGGTCAATTGGATACGGTGCTCGATGTGGAAGGAGAAGAAGGCGTTTTCGATGCGGTTCAAAAATGTCTCTCCTCGTGCTTCAACTGGCGTTTATGGAAGTACAGGACGGAGAAGAGCTCCATCGGAGCTGGCGGGATCCAGCGTGATCTTTCCATGGCTGTCGTTGTCCAGCGAATGGTTAACTCTCAAGCCGCTGGAGTTGCCTTTAGTATAGATCCACTGACAGGTAAGAATGACGTCATCATAGAGGCGACTCATGGCCTTGGAGATAAGGTTGTTCAAGGACAAGTAGAGCCTGATCGTTATGAGGTTGACGACCGAGGAGAGATCCAGAAATTGAAGTATATGAATACGGATTTACCTGTCCTTTCAGAGCCCAATATCGAAAAGCTGGCAAAACTTGTCTCGGATATTGCGCACCGCATAGGAGAACCTCAGGACGTAGAATGGGCTTACGATGGAAAAGATTTCTATATCCTTCAGTCCCGTCCGATCACAGCAAGACATAGGGAAAAAATATATTCATGCAGATTGGTCTCCGATATGTGTCCGGGATTGATCAAACCTCTCCTCTGGTCAACAAAATACCGTTCGATGATTCGGAATGTATTTGGGCGCCTCTTCAGGGAATTGCTCGGGTCTTTGGAATTGGATTTTGCCCGACTCATCATCCGGATCCATTCAAGGGTATATGCGGATATGACTGGCTTTGGAGATTTGCTCGCACAGGCCGGACTCCCCTCGAATTTCTTCGAGATGATGACTCGTGAAGAGAAGGCGGAGGAGCGCCGCTTTTCCTTGGATCTTAAAAAATTACCTGCGATGTTCCGTTTGTTTCGTGTCTGCTGGCGCTACTCTCGGGTGTTGAAGGAAATTTCTCGCTTCGTTGAAACGAATAATCAAGACTTGGATTTTTACCGGCAAGCCGATTGGAGTAAGGAGAATCCATCAAGTTTGTTGAAGCATTTTGACTCATTGCTCGATCTACACAGCAAATCTCAATGGTACATATTTATCGGTCCGATGAATATGACGATCAGGAACAAGTTGATCAGCCGGATGGTTAAACGAAGCTCAACAGGAATAAATCCCAGTACGATCATCAGTGGTCTGGTGAATCTGAAAGCCCTTGAGCCGAATACCATACTTATGGAAATTGCCAATTCGGCCAGAGATCTCCCTCCGGAACTTAAAGATATGCTGGACAAAGATACGGACAGAGACATTCGGGAAGCACTTATCCAGGATCAACAGGGCGAATTTCTTGTGAGTCAAATAGATGATTTTTTGAAGAGATATGGTTTTTTGAGTGCAAATGGATCCGATTTTTCTGAAATCCCTTGGATCGAAAATCCGATCATCGTTTGGAGATCCATTGGACGGTTGGCTGCCCTCCCTGCGGCACCTGCTGTCAAAAGTGTCGAGAGGATCCGGGACGAGAACATCATACAGATCCGCAAAAATTTGAGTGTTCCCCGACGGCTGTTTTTTGATCGGTTGTTAAAATCTACGACAAAATATATCCAGCTGAGGGAACAAACAAGCTTTCTCATGTCGGAAGAGACTTATCTCATGCGACGCCAATTGCTTACCTTAGCCCAGCATTTAGTGTCCGGGGGAAAAATTGAGCAGGATTCGGATATTTTCTTTTTATACTATGATGAGCTAAAGCATCTGATTGTGGGGAAAATGAGCTCAGAAGATGCCCATAAACGCATCGATGAAAGAAAAAAGAAACTCGCAGACGATGCAAAAATCGATCTGCCTGTAACGCTTACGGGGACTCAAATTCCCGAGAGGAAGCCATCGGGTCTCAGCGATGAGGAATATTTATCTGGAATTAGCGTAAGCACGGGTAAGATACAAGGTTATGCACGCATCATCAAAGATCCTACTCAGGTGGAAGGAAGCCTGACCGCAAATGACATTCTTATCATTCCTTTTACCGATGTGGGGTGGACGCCTCTTTTCCCAGGGGTTGGAGGAATCATTGCCGAAACGGGTGGACTGCTTTCGCATACAGCCATTATTGCCCGAGAATATGCAATTCCTGCCGTTGTGAGTATCAACAAAGCTACAGATATCATCAAAGATGGACAGCCTCTCACTGTCGATGGAGATACAGGGAGAGTCTATCTCAAACATATTCAAGAAATGTAAGGGGGACTAGCGATGGACATTATGCATGGAGCTTTAGCAGCAATTGCAGGCTACTTGATCGGCTCGATGTCGTCTGCGCGCCTGGTGACACGAGTGTTTGCTCCAGGAAAACCTCTGCCCGAAACCACTGTCTTGTCACTTGAGGGAAGCGATAAGACTATGAGCTCAGCTACAATAAGTGCCACAACTGTCTCTCATCACATCGGATCGAAATACGGTTTTTTAACCTATGTGCTCGATGTCCTGAAAGTCGCAATCCCCACCCTCGTGGCCAAAATCCTTTTCCCCGAGCAACCCTATTTTTTATTCGTTGCGGCAGCGGGTTTGATCGGCCACATATGGCCGGTTTACCATCGATTTAAAGGCGGTCGAGGGGTATCTGCCATTTACGGTGGTCTTTTTGTGCTCGATTGGATTGGGGTTTTTGCAACCGCTATCCTCGGCATGCTTGTAGGATTGATCGCTTTCAGGGATGTGCTGGTGGCGTATATGGCTGGTGTTTGGCTTATCATTCCCTGGCTTTGGTTTCGGACGAACAATATCCATTATGTGCTTTATGCCGTTTTTGTGAATATCATCTTTGCCATTGCCATGATTCCAGAGTGGAAAAAATGGATAAAGATCAAGAATGAAGAAAAATGGGATGATCCCGTGGAGGTTTTTCAGCTCCAGGGTATGGGGCGTGGGCTGATAAAAATGGCCAAAAAGCTGGGAATTCTGAAAAAAAAGGCCGAAAAAAATATCAAGTCTGATTAAGAAGATACCTAAAAAAGCTCCCAAACAGGAACAGCCCATTATTTTGATGGGGGGATTCCTGAGTTCTGAGAGCACCTACCGCACAATGCAGCGATTTTTGCAGGAGCTCACTGGAGCGAAAGTTTGGATCGTACCGGTCAATATGCATACTTGGTTTGGGAGCACAACGCTTTCCGG
>JASFPP010000062.1:0-18833 GCA_050115915.1 Candidatus Aminicenantota bacterium | reverse complement strand
AGGATTTATGGTCAGCATCAGCTCTACTTTTAACAATCATAAATTAGGAGGCAGCGGGATTCAGTTTATGGGCACAGAGGGATCTCTTGAATTGGCTGGTGGGCAACTCATCTTTACGCCTGAAGTTGTCTATGAAGATAATGGATGGATCGTGAACAGTTGGCCATCAGAGCTCGAGGAAGCCTACTATGAAGATCCAAATATTCGCGAAGAGGAAATGCCCTGGACCAGGAATCCAGAAGTGATCCCCGACGCTGAAACCTATCGTGCAGAAGGGATAGACGATACGACTCTACATATGGCCGAGTTCTTCGATGCCATTCGAAATGGGACGCCAACCAAAGAAGATGCAACCGTCGGACATCACGCGGCATCATGCGCCCACTTGATCAACCTATCGATCGAGAAGAAAAAAATTATCCATTGGGATGCCAAAGGAGATACAGCAAAGGCGTAGGAGTTCTCAAGGAGTAAAAGGGAAGGGGCGCCTTTTAAAGTGAACTCTCTAAAATAGGTGCCAGGTCCACTTTTTTGCTACCCCTGGAACTGGGTGCCTGACCCCTATTTTTTTTGCAGTGTGATTCGTTTCGTGGCTTTGCCGCCGTGGAAGGAGTCGACCATAAATTCCACCCAACCTTTTGACCCGTCCATTTTGACTAGGGCAACGAACGTTTTTGCTTCTTTTCCCTTAAGCCGGAATTCCGCAGGCTTTTTTGTAACCGGCTGGCTGCTCCCCATTTTATTTGTCTGATCGACAATCGTCGATTCCCCTGGAATGTCCACAACTGATATGTTCTGGGATGCCTTTACTGAGATCTTATCCTTCACGTCTCTCTTGAGCTGAACTGCGCGGTCCGATGATGTCGGATACACTCTGTCGTTCTTAACCTCCACCTCTACCCAATACAACTCATCCGTAACCGGCATCACATTTACATCTTCGATCTCGACCCCGGGGAACTGACTGGCACAGTACATCACAAACTGGGCGTTCTTCATCGCCTCCATCTCGATATATCGCGCCGGTGGTGTTCTCCGTAAATGTTTCTTTGGCGATCCCCCGATCCATATCTCTCCCAGATCGGGATGGTTAAATTTGTGCGGCGAAATCCATCCTTCCCCGGTCAATTCTGTGTCGATCCACTTGAGATATTCCTCATCGGATACTCGACCATCATTGTTCTCATCCGCCTCAAAGACCGGCGATCCCCACAGCTCTATCAGATACCCATAGATTCCGAGCATGTAATACGTAGCCGCATGCGCCTGCCCGCTCAATCCCGCGATGGTCGGCCGGTAGTTCTTCAAGATCCTTGCGCCCGTCGTCACGATGTCTGTCTGCACATCCATGTCGTGCTGGTATTTTTCCTCCACCTCGCGGTCGAAAAACTGGGCATACTTGTTTTCCTTCTTCATTTCCTCCTGACGCCGCCGCACGAGCTCCTGCATACGCCGACTCATCTGGGATGGCTGCTGAGGTCGGCTTGGCTTAGCCGGTGGCGCCTGGAACATGATCAACCGCCCCGTATTGTGATAATGAAAGCTGGCGTAAATATTAGGATGGGCGATCTGGAACTCATACACATTCCGCGTCTCTGGCTCGGACATCGGATAGGGGTTTCCATCCCTCAAATTCCATCCGTAGGGGTAATTCCTGTTCGGGTCTGGCCCCCCAATGTCATCCTCATTGATCATGCCATCGCCATCGTTATCATAGCCCTCATCGCCTATCCTCCGGAAGCGCCGAACGTCCTCCCTCTCATCTTCCACCCTCACGAACTGCCTCTTATCCGGAGACAGCTTATAATTGCCCTTCGCATCCTCGATGTACATGATCGATAACTCCCCATCACCGTCCACATCTTCCGTCCGATCCTCATCGTACAGACCATCCCCGTCATTGTCCTCTGGCCTGTAAGGCTCGCGCGGATTGTTCGGCGTATTGGGATAGCTCACGAACGATTCATTGGCATCCACATTCAATCCCGGCAAAATATAGAAGGTACAGTTATCCACCAGGTTATGGACATAATCATCATAGTCATACCGTGTGAGCAAGTACCACATCAGATAGAGGGAACACGTGATCCCATTGACCTCATTGCCGTGGATTGCTCCATCCACCCACATGGCTGGCTTCTCTGAATGCTTTCCTGTGGACTTCGCCGTGATCGTTAACAGGTATTGATCGCGCCCCATCCGGCTCTTCCCTATACTCTCTATATCAGACAACTGCGGATACTTTTTCTGGATATCGTGCATGATCTTTGTCCACTCCGCATAGGAATAGTATCTCTTCCAGCTGATCGGAAAATCCAACTCACCATGATATCCGCCTGGGCTCTGCTGTTCCTTTTTCTGGGCCATTGCCGGTGCCCATGACGAAACCAGAAGGACCATACCCAAAATCGCAACCATTATGTATTTCGAAATTTTATGTGCTCTCATCTCGGTCCTCCCTTACTGGATCCTAAGGTTTTTCACCTTCGTTCCGCCCTTCTGGGATGTCACCACAATTTTGAGCGGAGCGTCTCCCTCAACAGCAACCAGCCATTTCACTGTTCGCTTCGGCCCCTTCTGCTTGACCTCGGTCGGGCCATACCTCGGCCCTCTCATGAACATCATCGGAAATCCGGGATAATAAAACATCATCCTCCGCCTCTCCTGTTGGGGTGGCTGGGCTCCTCGTCCTGAATATCCGGGGATCTTCATCGCCCCCTCGATAGTCCCCAATTTTTGGAAGGGCGATCCCTGAAGGTAGGCCACCCGATCTCGGTCGCCGATCAACCATACAATATCCTCTCTATTCCCGGCCAACTGAGCTCCTCTCGCAACATGTGTCGCCAGCTTCCCTTTATTCTCAATGGTCGCGGTCACTTCCACGATCTTGAATTTAGCCTTGGATCTAACTTTTTCGATCGTCACTTGATCACCCACTCGCCTCGCATCAGCTCCGCTACCGCTGCTCTCTGTGATGACCTTTGCCTTCGCCTCCGTTATAACGATATCCGGCTGCAATCCTGCCCTGAATTTTTCGAATTGCCAGTGTTTTTCGCACACATTGATCAGTGGCGCTCCCGGCAACGCATTACTGCGATACTTAGAGATCCATCCCCCGATCTCACCCTCGCCCAATTCCGGATGGTTGTACGTCTTCCAAGGCAGAAAAAGCTTTCCCCCAAATTTCTCATCCTGGTACTTCAACAGCGCCCGTTGCGCCTTGATCCTGGCATCTTCTCCCGCAAACTGGGGGAAATCCTGTATGTCTTTCATCGGATTCCACAACTCTGTCGTTAGCGCATATATTCCCAACTGCTTGTACATCCAATCCGTGGCCATGCCATAGTTATACGGCACATCTTTTTCCTCGTTGTAGCTCACTCTCCATCCCCGAGGAAGCACATAACCTCGGGCCTTCGCATATTTATTCTTCGACGTTTTCTCTAACTCCGCCTTAAACTCCGACAGCTTGTCCGGATCCTCCCAGGCTTCAGGAACCTCTTCCCCGATGATCTCCAAGTATTTTTTCCCCATAATCATGTCTAAAACAGCCACGTCCTTGGGATGAAGCTCGGGATGAGGGGCTGTCCCCATCGGCCTATACGTAAAACCTCCGGATGTGTGATAATTTTGTGCCATCAATATATTTGTGTGGTTGGTAAAAAATTCCGCGATCGCATGCGTTTCCGGCGCAGATGTGGGATAATCGCCCTTCCCGCCTGCCATATCTTTCTTGAACCATCCTTCCGGAAAATTCCTGTTCAGGTCGATCCCCGTATCCGAGTCTTCGCCACGCTTGCCATCCCCATCGTTATCTTTATCCTCCCTGATGACAGAATAGCGCTCTTTTGCGGTCTTTTCTCCTCGCCTCAACCGGATCATCAAACGGGGATCTTCATCATCCATCACATACAGGCCTTTGGGATCCTTGTAGCGGAATCGAGTGATGTATCCATCCCCATTGAGGTCGTCTGGACCATCCTCGTTGACCTTCCCGTCCCCGTCGTCATCTTTTTTCATGGTGTTTTGCCGCTGCGAGATCCCCTTTTCGATGCTGTTGTACAATCCATCTGGATTGACGGCCGGGCAGATATAAAAGGTCTGATCGTTCACGATACGGGTGATCTCTTCATCCGCGCCATAGCCGGAAACCAGCTTATCGATCGTGTAAAGACAGACCTCGGTCCCGGTGTATTCATTTCCATGCGTGCTGCCGCATAGCCAAAATCCCGGTTTTCCTTGGTAAGGCTTTTGAGGCGTAACGTTTTTTACGCCTTCTTTCCTCTTGTTGCGCAGATTAACATGCGCATCGATGGTCGTTCCATTTTTCCTGTTAGAAACGACCAGCACATAGATCGGCCTTCCCATCGTACTCTTGCCGATCTCTACCAATTTGGTGATGTTCGGGTAAGCCTTTGCCACGGCTTTAATGTAATTGACAGTCCCTGTGTACCCATGGTAATCGTCGAAGTTTATGGGCACTTTTTGTGCTGCAGATATGATACCTGCATCTGAGAATAAGAAAGTCAACATTAGAAATAGAAAAACAATTCCAGCACACTTTAAAAATCTGATTTGCATCGATTGGCCCTCCTTTGTCGTAGCAATAAAGAAGCCCTGATTCGTTTGAACATCCTGCGATCCTACTGGATATCTATATAGAATTCTCCGGAACTCCATCCAGAAAACCTGCCGTTAGCTCCATCCATAATCCGCGAAAGACAACACTTTATCTCAAATCGACATAGAAATAAAGAGAGTCTCACTGAAAAGCTTTTCACTTCAAATGAAAAATCAGACAACTTCAATCAGCAAAATTTATTGACTCGATTATAATGATTCACAAATCGTCCGTGCGCCATCGAGCGCTATCCTCAGGATCTCTGCACATATACGATCTTTGGTCCGATACCCGGATTTTTTCGTGGTTCTTTGCCGGATCACGAGCACTTCCGCATTGGCGTCTTCCTGGTATTCACAGATGATTTTATCTTCGAGTTTGATTTTTTCTTTATACGGGAACATCCCGAATCCCGGCTTCGCTGCAAGGACGCAGTAAAAGTAAGGAAAACTCGATCCCTGAACCACGTTGAGATTGATCTGTGCCTGCAGTCCGTAGAATCCTGCAGGTGCATCTGGAAATGCTATGGTGAACCTTGCATCCACCGGGACTGTTTTGTCTTCCTTGCCTCTGGCAAGCTTTAAAGCCGGACGGAACTGTTCGCCTTTCTGTTTGAGGCTATCGAACACCTTATGGAGTTTGAGGATGATCTTGACACGTATGGCAAGGTTGGGCTGTTTGAGAATAAATTTCATTCCAGACAACCAGAGTGGAACCAGTACTATGGCGGTGTCGATCACCAAGATAACAGTAATGCTCCAGTCTTCTGCCCACCCTCCAAGGAAAATAGCGACAAAGAATGTTACGCCGCAAAGAAAGAAAAGACTGAAACATCCGAGAGGATTGGAGGCATCCAAGGCATCGCGGTCCCATTTCTTGCTCCCCTTTCGAATGTGTTCGATTTCCTGGATCTTTTCGATGGATACGGTTTTCCATTGTGGATCGATATCGAAACCTTTGATGCGGACTCGACTGTCGTATCCTTTGACAAAAATGAGTCCCACACCTGCTATTAGGAATGGAATTCCGTAAATGGGATTCATGAAGAAGATTTGTAGGCCAAATCCCGCAACCAACAATGTCAAAGTCAGGGTAATGCGCACATTGTAGGGAAGGCTTTTTGCCAGGTAGAATCTCACACTGTCCCGCTGCTCCGGAGGAGGAAACCCCAATAAGTGCCAAATCGATCTCATTGTAAACTCCTCTGATTTTGACGTTCGCTTATTTTCCGTTTTTCAAACACGTCATCCAATTCGCTGTATCCATGAATCTTGAAATACAGGGGACATGCCCCGTGGCAAACCGCAAAATGTTCGCATTTCCTGCATTCAGGGTGTGCTGCACATTTTCCCCTTAGGAAACTCCCTCGCTCGCCGAACCACAGAGATTTGAATCCTTGCTCGAGCAAATTTCCCAGGGGTTCTTTCCAACTGGAACAGGGAAGAAGCCGCCCATAGGGATCCACAGAGAGTAAACCTTCACAGGCGCTACAACCTTTATTTCCCAATTGGTGGGAAACCGGGTTGAACAGACACATCGGTGTCGGTGAGTACCACATGAAGCGTATGCCTTCAGACTCTGCCTCCGCTTTTATTGTCCGTACAATTTCTTTAATTTCCGTATATTTCACAGCCAGTTCTTGATCTATTCCCCGTCCAGCAGGAATGATCATGTTTAGGGAAAACCGGTCGATCCCCAAAGACTTCGTAAATCGAGACATCTCATACAATGTATGGATATTTAACCGGCAGAGTGTGGCATGGGGATGGACGGATATCCCGGCCGCTTTCAAAGCATACAGCCCCTTAAGAGACGCATTGAAGGCGTTTTTAACACCAACGATACTGTCATGGACATCAGGATCAGGAGATTCTATGCTGACCTGGGCGGATGCCAATCCTGCAGATTTAAAATTTTCAGCCATATTCCGAGAGATCAAGGTTCCGTTGGTGATGAGGTTTACGCGCATCTTGAGTGAATCCGATGCATAGGCGATGAGCTCTGTGAGATCGTCCCGCAGCACCGGTTCTCCTCCCGTGAAGGATACACTGGGCACTTCTGCGTCTTGACGAATAATTTGAAGCACCCGCTTGACTTCCTCTGTTGTTAACTCTTCCAAACCCGAATCATCATCCGATTCGGATGTGCACGTGCAGGATGCATAACAGAAGCGGCACTTGATATTGCAGCGTCCCGTAAGGGCGACTTCAGACAAGATCGGAAGTTCAATATATCCGAGGTCGAATGTTGATCGCTCTAAACTGGGCGAATGATAAGCATCGCAAATGGAAGAATTGAGTGTTCGCGAAAGATCGCTGAAAAATGAATGGAGTTGTTCCTGAAGTTTTTCATCGTGAGATCTTGCTTTAAGGATATCCCGGATCGAACCGCCCTGGAGGATGTGGTGCAGCACCTGTGCTCCCGTTCTGTTCAATTTAAATGCCTGGTTTGGAAGGCGGATAAGGACATGATCGGTCAACCGCACATGGACATATGGGCGTATCCTCTCGACGAATGGATCGATCCAGTTCAGATGAAAGGATGTTGAGGGCATCAGTGACCCCCTCCGCTCACGCAGGCGGAATGACACGCAGAGTGACAGGCGGAATGACAGGCGGAATGACACGCAGAGTGGCAGGCGCTGTGGCAGGCATCATGACAGGCCGCATGACAGGCTTCGATGCCATCGATCGCAGAACCAAGAAATTCTTGGAAGTCCACGACATCGGGATCGACTGGAAGCGAAGCTTCATAATCGTGGTCGTATCTGTGCGGATCATAGTGGCGGTGCATTCTGTGACGGTAGTGGTACCAATACCACCAGCTGTCCTCAGGATTGTCTTGGCGGCGCTTCCTGTCCTCCTTGCTGAGGGATTCTTCCGACACTTCCCCGAAGGCTTTGGCGATCTCATCATGGAAGTATTCCTTTGTCGCCTCGATATCACAATCCCACGCTTTTTGTTGAATGTTGTACACGATCTCCTTCAGGAGGCCGTTCAGCTCTTCTTCACTGAATGTGCCGTCATCCTTGGCCGCCTGGTACATCTTGAGCTCATACTGTCCCAGGTCGCTGTAGGGTACCGGGAGGGGCTTTACAGCTTCGACAACAAGCGGATCCCGCGAGAGGACTTCAAGACAGTTCCGCTTCACCAGCTGGGAGAGGATAGTGGAAAAGACCTGTTTGTAGGGTACGCCGATAAACACACCCGCTTCTATGGGATCTAGGTCTTTGGCGATTTTCCCCGGTTTCCTGAAGGAGGCCAGTTCGATTTTGGGAGGCTCCCAGTCCTCCCTCAGCCATTGGATCGCGTCCAAACCCGACTGTGCACGGACCATCGACCTGTGTTTTCTCGACATGCCAAAGATGCTGGAAAGAAGCATGACCAGCAGTCCGGCTCCCAGAATCCATCGTGACGGATTCCTCTGGATTTTTTTAAGGATTCCCTGGTCCGGCAGCGGTGGGCTTCTTTCTGGGATAGCAGAACCGGGAGGGGATGCAGCGTCGCCTTTTAACTCTGGGAAAACCTCAGCCCCGATATACTGCTGGATGCGGAAGTGGAACTTGTCAGGAGCACGGTCTTTATGGAGCAGAACTTCAACGTGCTGTTTTCCCCCGACTTCGTGGAGGCGATAATCGATCTTATAGTCCTTATTCATCCACTTTTCCGTGGCAAAACCTTTGGCCAACAGTTCGGATTCAATAGACCTGCGGTCGGTGTAGGGGGACGTGTACTCAACAGGATAGATCACTTTGACCGTGTAATGTTCTAGGGATTGGTCCCACTGTGTCGGAGCCCAGTTTAAAACGATAAGCTCTCGTCCTTCCGTTGTGGTCGTTAAGGCCAAATAACCGGTTTGGAACATGTCCGTGGCGAAACGGAACCGATAGGTGACATGGCCTGATGAAACGCCCTTTCCGTTTTCGAGTACGATATCGTAGAGTGTTGCGTTCACTTTTTTAATGTCTAATCCATAGGTATTGCCCACGCTGTCGATGGCCGATGCATTTTTTCGGTCAAAATGCGGAGTTAAACGGTCGAATCCGCCGAAGTAAAATCCATGGAATTCGCCGGATAAAACAATATACCTTACGACATATTCGACGGAGGCTTTCCCGTCGGGTAACAAGATCACTTCGGTTTCGACAAACTGCAGCTTTCCCTCTCCGGCGACAGCGAATGATGCCATTATCAGAATGGTGAGAATTCCAATCCATACAATTATCCTTTGGGTCATTACGATATCTCCCGGATGTGAATTTTATATGGTTTCCATCCTTTTAACACAGGAAATTATCGAGGTCAATTCATATAACGACCAGGATATTTATTTTTTGAAGTTTTCCTGGTGCGCTGGGGTGAGAGCGAGACAAGACTCTTTTAGATTGTTTAAAATTCAGCTCGTTGATCTGATTTATCTTGAGTGAGTTATGCTCAGCTTAGATCAGTACATACAGGAATGATTCTACTTCTGTGCGCTTTCCAGCAATAATTTTAACGCTGTGAATGTCACTGTTTCGCAGATGTCTTCCACGAAGTCTGTGTAGGTCGAGTTGTGGCTTATAAGAGCATCCTTGATCATGAAGACATTAAAATCAAGGTCATAGGCACTCCAGTATGTCGCCATAACACAACCCACAGCGCTTAATCCACAGAGGAAAACAGTGTTGTGCTCCTTCTCCCGTAGCCATGTTTCAAGCTCGGTCTTCTTGAAAGCGTTGGGATAGTTCTTGATGATCTTCGGGTCGTCGGATTTGATCTTCACCGTTTCCGGGAACTCGAAGGCCTCTGTGCCGGGAGGCGGACCCTCTTTTGGATCTGTGTGATAAACACGAATCACAGGAAATCCGTTCTCCCGGAAGAGCTCGATGGCGGCATTGATCATATACATTCCGATGCCCTTATCCTCTTCGGACATATAGGGGAGAAAGGCGTTCTGGATGTCGATAACCAGCAGCGCCGGCTTCATTTTTTGTGCCGGCTTCTTTTCTTCGCATGTTGTACTGCCCGCCCAAACCGCTGATGCCAAGACAGCAATTCCAAAAACGGTTAACATCACTTGCCTTTTTTTCATTGTTCCTCCTTGAGTGTTACTTTTTGTCCCTACAATAAATGGAATCGGGATAATGCGCCCGCTGATCCATCACTTCTTCCGGGGTATTCTGAAGAAATTCTGTGTCCTTGAAAGATCGGTCGATCAATTCCCTGTTGATCTCGGTGCTGTAATCTATAAAATACCCACCAATATCCCCCGTTTTATCCGTCTGCATATCGATGACCTTGGATGAGGACTTGCACTCAAAATCGAAATCATCGAAGGAAAACCTCTTAAGCTGGGGAGCATCTTTGGTCTTATAATAGACAACCCTGTTTGTCACGTCATAGACAATACTCCATTGAGTCCACTCTGGATTATCGACGCTGTCTAAAATTGAAAAGGCATAGTCGACAATCATTTTGTCTTTGGAAGGGTCATACTGAGCTAGCATGTTTGCTGCCCTCGCAAAACGGTCCAGGGAGTTTCCGGAAAAGCCGATTGCCCTTTCTCCGCCGAACCCTTTATGGTTTTTTAAATACGCTATGGAATCCTTATACGTGCTGTTTGTCAGTGCTTTGACTGGCAGTGTTTCACCTGTATGATAGACCATCTTGCCTTCTAAAAACTCGACCGTCACGGCCTCGCCGGTTTTATCAGAGACCAAAAAATGGATGGGAACGCTGTTTGCCGAGATCCGGAGAGAGGCATCGCTTGCAATCACTTCTTTGACACTGGATGCCGTATCCAGTTGGTACTGCACCCATTGCAGTTCGCTAAATTCCGGACGCCCATCCGGAGAGGGATATACAGTTCCCTCGAGCCACATCACTTCGACGACCAGACCGGCCTCATTCATCCCCCCCATGGGAAATTCTTTTCCGTATTGATTGAAGGTGATGCTTCCGTATTTGGAAACCCACTCGATGGGCTTTGCCGAAGGGTCGGCAAGAGGGGGAGATTTTTTGATCAGATTTCTTTGGTTGACGATCACCAGTCCATGGCCGATGGCCCAGTCATAGTTCCGCCCAAAAACAAGATGTGTCCCGCTCTTCAGGACAAAGGTCGAACAGGCTTCGAGTGCCGGACCGGTAAGAATCAATGATATGAAGACGAGAAGGATCAGAATGTGGGCTGCGACTTTTTTCATCGGATACTCCTTCTTTTCATAAGCCACTGTTTCTTTTTCATATTACTTTGCCTCAGATAAAATTTCAATTTTTTGCGTATTTTAAGTAAACTTAAAAATTATTGGAAAAATCCTGTTATACCGGTACGAACCGTTTATTCAATGATATCGCTTCGTTGGCCAAAGGAAGTCCCGATAGAATATATGTAAAGGAGGAACCATGAAGAGGAATGTGAAGTGGGTCGTGCAATTTTTTCTGGTCTTCAGCCTCTCTTCTCAGTTTTTAATGGCTGAGAAAGAGGACCCAAAGAATGTAGATATGGTGATCAGCAGCGGGACGATCGTTACGATGGATGGAGATCGCCGGGTGATCGAAGATGGCGCATTGGTGATCGCTGGAGATCGCATCGTGGATGTGGGAAAATCCAGCGAACTCGAATCCCGGTACCGGGCCAGAAGAACAATCGATGCCAAAAACAAAGTGGTGATGCCGGGGCTCATCGACGGGCATGGACACTCCGGTCACACGTTGGTGAAGACTATGGGGATGGGAAGGCCGCAGGGCTGGTGGCAGGCGTGCGAGCTGATCTATGCAGAAGGCTCTGATGAAGATTTTTGGCAGGCCGATGCACTCCTCGCTGCACTCGAGCGTCTCAAGTTCGGCGTGACGTGCGGGATCACGTACTTCGGCGGAGGCGACAGTGTGATGCGCACCGATGATCCCAGATATGGAGACAGGCATTTAGCGGCCGTCGAGAAAGTCGGAATCCGGGAGTTTCTTGCGGTCGGACCACGAAGGCCGCCTTTCCCCCGGAAGTTTTCCCATTGGGATGGGGAGAAGCGCCAGGATGTCATGGTCACATTCGAGGAGCAGCTTAAAACGTGTGAGACACTCATAGAGCGATGGCATGGCAAAGCCGATGGCAAGCTCAATCTCTGTATGATGTTTCCCGTCCATCACAGTGAGCAGGAAACCCTTACGAAGACCGAATTGGACGACATGAAACGCCGGGCCAAAGCGACTAGGGCTCTTACCAAGAAATATGGATTGCTTTTCACCCAAGACGGCCACACACGCACCACGATAAAATTCGCTCATGAGGAGCTCGGCATCCTAGAGTCTGATTCCCTTCTCTCCCATTGCACGGAGATCACGGATGAGGAGATTTGGATCTGTAAAGAGAATGATATCAAGGTCATACACAATCCCAGTGCGAATTATTCGATAAGAGGGCGTTGCCCGGTTACTGAGCTCCTGGATGCCGGTGTGACGGTGATGCTCGGATCTGATGCCACCGGTCCCGACCGCAGCTACGACATGTTCCGCCACATGTTCCAGTGCATGCGCTATCATCGTTTTCATTTCAGGGATGCCAATGTGCTTCCGGCCGGCAAAGTCTTGGAGATGGTCACCATCGATGCGGCGAGAGCTCTCGGGCTCGAAAATGAGATCGGATCGCTTGAGCCCGGCAAAAAAGCAGATGTGATCCTGATCGACATGTTCAAGCCACATCTCGTGCCAGCAAATATGCCGGTCCATCGTGTGGCTTATTTTGCCAATGGCAACGATGTCCATACAGTGATCGTCAACGGAGAAGTGCTCATGGAGAACAGAATTGTCAAGACTGTCAGTGAAGCGGAGGTCATCGAACTTGCTGAGAAGGCCATCGCAAAGGCTATAAAGCGGACCAACCTCCAACATCTGCTAACCATTCCCGATCGTTTTTGGAATGTGACCAAAGGATTGTCTCAGTAGTATGCTGAGGATTGGACCTATTTTAACCTTTTAAGCTATTACGAACAGCTCGGCTTAACTCTAACGCCACCATAAAAAACCTAAAAGATCATTTTTTTGTCAACCTTTTAGGATCCCTGAACGTCTGTATGTATATGTTCGAATATTCAAGACAAATCGCGGTTCGAAAGTTTCTAAAGACCATCAAAAACCAATACAGGAGGCTCCATGAAACTCCTCTCCAGCCATGATGAAATGCTTTTGCTTGCTATTCTGAGCCTTGGAGATAACGCCTATGGTCTCACCATAAGAAGAGAAGTCAGCAGGGCAACGGGGAAAGAATGGTCGATCGGTGCGATCTATGATCCTCTCTATCGTCTCGAAAAAAAGGGATATGTGGAGTCGTCGCTCACAGAGCCGACAGCAGAGCGTGGGGGCCGGAGTAAACGCGTTTTTAGCATAACCTCACGAGGCAAAAAAGCTCTGAGGGAGCAAAAAACCGTGAGAGATAATTTACGGCGAAAAATATCAGAAACGGCTTTGGATAAACCTCAATAAAATCATGACCAAAAAAACACAACAACCGCCAAAAATTGCAAAATTCCTCCTGGCCAGGTTTTTAAATGATTATTCAGAAGTCCCTCTGTTGGGGGATCTCGAGGAGGAATTTCGTATTATCGCCGAGAAATCTGGGATTATACGCGCACGATTGTGGTACTGGCAACAGGTTATAAAATCACTTCCCAATATTTCCAACAACACATTGTATTGGAGTTCAGCTATGGTAAAAAACTATGTCAAAATCGCATTTCGTAATATTCAAAGGCATAAAATGTATTCCTCCTTGAATATCGTCGGCCTTGCGGTCGGGATCACATGTTCACTTTTGATCACGCTATGGGTTCTGGATGAACTTTCTTTTGATCGGTTCCATACGTATGCGGACCGTCTATACCGGGTGGAATTCAACCAGAACTACTCCGGCGAGTTCTTTCATGTTAATGTTTCGCCCCATCCTATGGCGCCTGCACTTGTGGAGGAAATCCCCGAGGTTGAAACGGCCACAAGAGTCATGCCAATAGGAGAAATCCTCGTAAAACACGCTGATAAGGCTTTTTTTGAGGACTCGGTTATGGCCGTCGATCCATCGTTCTTTGAAATGTTCAGCTATCCACTGCTTCAAGGGGATTTGCGAAAAGCTCTCGGCGATCCCTATTCTATTATCATAACGGAGGACAGGGCCCGGGCCTATTTTGGACACAGTAATCCCATCGGCAAGACGCTCAATGTTGACAATGAACTGGATTTTACAGTGACAGGTGTTTTGAAAAATATCCCCCGTGCAGGCTATTTGCAGTTCGATATGCTTGTGCCCTATGAACTTCTGAGAGCGCTGGGAATGGACATCGATGGGTGGGGTTTCAACACGACTCTAACGTTTGCCCTTTTAAGAAACGATGCGGACCATAAGTCCGTTGCACAAAAGGTCCAAGCCCTGGTGGCCAAACATGACGATACAGAGGATCAAACATACTCTCTCCGTCCACTCACGCAGATTCATCTTTATTCGCACTTCGGATTCGGCGACAAAAGAGGTCAGGCTCAATATGTCGCTCTCTTCTCTGCGATCGCTGTGTTCGTTCTGCTTATCGCCTGTATCAATTTCATGAACCTTTCGACAGCCCGGTCGGCCAAACGGGCCCGTGAGGTTGGGATGAGAAAAGTTGTGGGAGCTGTGAAGCGACAGATCATCGCCCAGTTTTACGGCGAATCCTGCGTTTTTACTTTGATAGCTCTGATCCTGGCTTTTCTTTGTGTCTATCTCTCTCTTCCCGCTTTCAATGCTTTGACAGGGAAAGGCATCTCCTTTGCGACTCTTGCGAACGGCTCCACTCCTCTGGCTGTGTTGGGCATTGTGTTGATCACAGGATTTATTGCAGGAAGTTATCCGGCCCTTTTTCTTTCATCCTTCCATCCGGTCAGAGTCCTTAAGGGCACGGTTAGTTCGGGTGCTTCGGGTGCGGTCTTTCGGAAGGTTTTGGTCGTCATCCAGTTCAGCCTTTCCATTTCACTGATCATCGGCACAGGAGTCGTCTACAGTCAGCTCGAATACATGAAAACGAAAACGCTGGGATATGAGACCGACCACCTTCTTTCAGTCCAGATGTGGGGAGACGTCAATGAATCCTTTGACGCACTCAAGAAGGAATTGCTCAAGCATCCCGGTGTCGTCGCTGTGAGCGCATCGAGCAGTAAGCCTTCTCGGATCTATAGCAACGCAGGAGGAGCCGATTGGGAGGGGAAGAATCCAGAACAGGATGTTTCTGTCAATTTCACGTCTGTGGATTATGATTATTTCGAGGCGGCAGGTATGGAGATGGTTGGAGGCCGGAGTTACAGCCGGGATTTTCCATCGGATTTGGATTCGGCATTCGTTATCAATGAGGCCCTCCAGAATCTTATGGGCTTCGATTCTGCTGTCGGAGAACAATTCACGTTTGGAGAGAGGACGGGAACGGTCATCGGTGTGGTGAAAGATTTTCATTTTTTATCCCTGAGAAAAAAGATCGAACCTCTGGTCCTCTTGCTACAGCCCCAAAATAACACCAATCTCCTGATTCAGATTCAGCCTGAAAATGTCGCTGCGTCCCTTGCCGATATAGAAAAGACGTGGAGCCGCGTCGTTCCGGGTTTTCCTTTCGATTACGAATTCATCAACGAGGATTTCGCAATCATGTATCGAGCCGAACAACGCATGGGCAGAGTGCTCAAATATTTTTCTTTCCTGGCAGTTTTTGTGGCCTGTCTCGGTCTTTTCGGCCTGGCCTCTTATGCAGCCGAGCAAAGGACGCGTGAAATCGGTATACGGAAGGTACTTGGCGCCTCTATCCCACAAATTACTTTTGGTCTTTGCAGGGAATTCGCTCTACTCGTCCTGCTGGCGAATCTTGTGGCCTGGCCTGTTGTCTATCTGGCGATGCGAAGCTGGCTGGGCGGCTTTGCGTACCGAACGACCATGGGCTGGGAGATCTTTTTTCTGGCTGGGATTCTGGCTTTGGTGATTGCTGTGTTAACTGTGAGTTATCAAGCTTTGAAGGCAGCATTGTCCAATCCGGCGCTTGCTCTCAAATACGAATAGCAATCAGTGCATCATTCCGGGATTTTTTCGCTTTCGCCTCCTTGACTTTTTTTTCTTTGGGTTTTCCAGTAAACTTATGACAAAAATGAGGAAAGTGGCTATGAATAAAAAACTTTTAGTTGTTGGTCTGGTGGTGGTCATTTTGGGTTTATTCTTGACAGCACAGGATATCCACAAGGCAGCTGGACAAGGGGAGCTTGATAAGATAAAGGGACTTCTAGAGAAGAATCCTGAATTGCTGGATGAAAAAGATGTTCAAGGCAATACACCGCTAACGCTTGCTGCAAACAGTGGCCAAAAGGAAGTGGTGGAATATCTGATCACCAAGGGGGCTGACCTCAACAGTACGAACACATACAAGTACACGCCTCTGCACTATTCTATCCTGCGTAAACACATCGACGTTGCCGAGATGTTAATCAATGCCGGAGCTGATGTCAATTTCCCGAATGTTTGGGGATATACACCTCTTCATACGTGTGCGGGGAGAAATTTTCTTAGAGTGGCAAAGTTCTTAATAGAGCACAAGGCCAGTGTGAATTCAAAGAATGAGGTTGGTGAAACACCCCTCTTTTCTGCTGTTAAGTTCGGGTTAAAGGATATGATCTTATTACTCATTCAAAATGGAGCGGATGTCAATGCTCGAGACAATGTGGGACGAACACCTGTGTTTGCTACGGCAGACAGGAATTCGTCCGGGATCTTGAGATTATTGATCGACCAAGGTGCCGATATCACTGTCGCGGATAAATTCGGGATAACTCCCCTTCATCGGGCCGCCATAGCTGGATACCCTAAGATCGTCCAAATCCTTGCGCGTTCGGGTGGGGATGTCAAAGTTAGAGATAAGGAGGGTAAAACGCCCTTTTACTATGCGGCCACATATGGACATAACACTCTTACAGAGAGTCTGATGTCCTTGGGGGCACAATCGGATGTGTTTATCGGGGATAGGGGTTATTTTTTCTTTTCGGAGTTGGATCTTAAAGAAAAGGAAGCAGTGGTTTGGTACCTGGGACACAGCGGATGGGCTGTAAAGACGAGGAATCATCTTCTTATCTTCGATTATTATGAAAACACAGATCGTCCGGATGATCCGAGGCTTATCAACGGACGGATCAATCCCACAGAGATCTATGATCAGAATGTCTATGTATTTGTGTCGCATCGGCATGCGGACCATTTTGATAAAACTATCCTGACATGGGAGCACGCGGTTCCTTATATCAAATATATATTCGGATGGAAGGCCATGGAAAATCCGAATTATTATTATATGGCACCCAAGGAAAAAATGGACTTGGATGGAATGACCATCGAGTGTTTTCACTCACCGGAGGCAGGGGAGATCGAGGGCAATTTTCTCGTCAAGGTTGATGGAGTCGTCATCTATCATTCCGGGGATTACAGCAGGGGTCATGACGTCTTTAAAAAAGATATGCAGGCTCTGAGAGCAACAGCCAAGGATATCGATCTTTTTTTTATGCTGGCGGGAAATGCAATGGATAATGAGGAGGCCCTCTATGCGCTCCAGGTTGTGCAACCAAAGTATATGTTTCCCATGCATGCCGGGGGAAATGAGTATGTGTACAAAGAGTTTGCGGATTTTGTAAAAGGCAAAAAAGTTAAGACAGAGATCGTTTGCGCGGAAAACAGAGGTGATAAGTTCGAGTATGCGAAAGGCCGAATAAAGGGGCCACACTAGGGGGAGGCTTTCAGTCCCCCTATTCGAGGCGTTCGGCTTCCCAGCCGCCGTTGTCTTCACCGTTTACTGAGAAGGTGCCGCTCATTTCGTAAAGACTCCCCGTCAGCACATAACTGCTCCAATCCGTATAAGTCATGGTGATGACTCCATTTTCTGCGATCCAGGTTCCGTGGTAATTGCGGCTATCGGAAAATGTTCCGTTGGTCAAACCGGCCCCAGCGATGGTGATGTCAAATTCAAAGGTCTCACTGGGGTCCAACTGAAACATCTCTACATGCCAGCTTCCGCGAATATCCACCATTCGTGCAATCAGTTCAACATCTGTATACATCGTAAATGTGCCTGAAGAGGGCTGTCTTATGCCGTTGAGAGAAACCTCTACCGTGTGAATGGGATCTATCGCGGTATATTCGTAGTCGACGCTAGCGAGATCTTTGTAAAAGTGCTCTCCCTGTTGAGGAGTTCCCGTGACTCCCTCCTCGAGAGTCACATTCAGCTTGTAATCGGGAGTGCCGAAATTGCAGCTCCCTAGAACTATAAGTGTCACCAAGATGTAGAGGAAGCCTCGATAAGCAGGCATCTGTTTATTTTTTCTTTGTTTGATAGGCATTTTTCCACACATATTTCCTTTATAGACTTCTCTACTAAGATAACCGAAACTGGAGATTCCGGCAAGTCCTATGTCTATAAGACAATCCTTCTCACACATGTATTCCACCGGATTATAACGATCATGATTGAGGCAATATCACAGAAATTGAACCCGACACCAAAACCCAGGATGAAATTGTTACCAGAGTATCTCAGGGGATAGTCAGGAAGAGCGGACGTTCTGTTTTTGGACAACACAAACTGGATAAACGCATCGAATGTGAGTTTCCCCATTAAGGATTGGTCATAGATCGTCCTAACAGGGCCATTGTAACCCGCTCCGAATGAGAGAACGCTGTGTGCCAAAACAGGAAAGATGGGAGAGAGTGTATCATCTGGGGAAGGACTTGGGTGATGGGCAAAACCACCTCTTACAGATAGGCTTTCCTTGATAAAATACTCGATTCCCAACTTGTAGCTCCATGTATCCTTCCAGTTGAAATCGATGGTGTGAATATCCTCATTGTCGGGATCTTTTGGCGCGAATGTTCTAAGGATCTTAAGACATCATTGATTTTTCGAGTAGAACACATCGAAAAAGAGCGATACCATTTGCCTAGTTGTTTTGTTTCCCCTTGACTGTGTGAAGTAGAGAAGCATCAAGTCGTCTTTGGGAACGGCTATGGCTAACGTCCCATCCGAGCCTCTGTGGCCAAATGCCCCGAGTTCAGCGTTAAAAATCTCCCAGTGATAGCCATAACCCTCTTTTCCTTTGTTTGTATGAGGCGATCGTGTTAGCGCCTTATGGACAGTCTCAGGTCTAAGAAATCGGATGTTCTTGGCACTTCCTTCATCCATCCACATGGCAAGAAATTTTGC